>NZ_JACGMO010000265.1:0-1049 GCF_015354745.1 Micromonospora sp. S-DT3-3-22 | reverse complement strand
GGCCTGGGAAGCGACGGCCAGTAGGGGATCCGGGGTGTCCGGGTCACGCCCACGAGTCCGAAGACCTGCCCGCGCTGCGCATCCACGAGGTGGGTGCGCTGCCGTCGACCTCGCGGGCGGGTCGGGCGGGTGATGCGCTGCGGTGTGTCCTCGACGTGCGTGCCGGCTGGTCGGTCGGTGTGCTTCCCGAGGACGGATGAACCATGTACGAGAGCGCCACACTCACCGGTCGGCCCCCGTCGGCGTCGCGGCTGACCCTGTCGCAGATCATGGACCAGCACCACACCAACCTGATGGGCACCGTCCACGGCGGTCGGATCCTCAACCTCATCGACTCCGTCGCCGGAGTGGTCGCCGCCCGGCACTCCGACGGCCCGGCGGTCACCGCCGCCATCGACGAGACCGCCTTCCTACGGGCCGTGCGGGTCGGCGACGTCGTGCACGTCGATGCCCGGATCACCTGGGCCGGCCGCAGCTCGATGGAGGTCGCCGTCAAGGTCAGCGCGGACCGTTGGGACCGGGCGGTACCGCCGGTGGACGTGGCCACCGCCCACCTGGTGATGGTCGCCGTCGACGACGACGGTCAGCCGCGAGCCGTGCCGCCGCTGCTGCCGGAGACCGACGGTGACCGGCGTCGTTACCGGGAGGCGCAGATCCGGCGGGAGCACCGGCTCGCTCTTCGGCGGGCGTTGCTCGACGGTGCTGAGGAGGGCTGAGTGGTGCTCGGGCTGTCCGTGGCCACCCTGGCCGGCTACCTTGCCGCCATCGCCGTCCTCATGGTCACTCCCGGGCCGGACATGATGTTCGTCCTGGCCAATGCGACCCGCTACGGCGCCCGGGCCGGCGCGGTCGCCGCGCTCGGGGTCGCGGCCGGGGAGGCGGTACATGTGGCGACGGTGGTCTGTGGTCTCGCCGCAGTGGTCTCCGCGTCGCCGGTGTTGTTCGCCGCGATCCGCTGGGCCGGGGCGGCGTATCTGATCGTCCTCGGGGTTCGGGCCCTCCGCGACGGCAGGGCGACGGCTTCCACCACGGCGGAGCGGAACAGCCGC
>NZ_JACGMO010000264.1:0-1063 GCF_015354745.1 Micromonospora sp. S-DT3-3-22 | reverse complement strand
GTCAGTCCTTGAGGAGTTGGCGGGCCATGACGATGCGTTGGACCTGGTTGGTGCCTTCGTAGATTTGGGTGATCTTGGCGTCGCGCATCATGCGTTCGACGGGGTAGTCACGGGTGTAGCCGTAGCCGCCGAGGAGTTGGACGGCGTCGGTGGTGATCTCCATGGCGGCGTCGGAGGCGAAGCACTTGGCGGCGGCGCCGAAGTAGGTGAGGTCGGCGTCGCCGCGTTCGGACTTCCCGGCCGCGGCGTACGTCAGTTGTCGGGCGGCTTCGAGTTTCATGCCCATGTCGGCGAGCATGAACTGGACGCCCTGGAACTCGGCGACGGCTTTGCCGAACTGCTTGCGCTCCCGCACGTAGCCCTTGGCGTAGTCGAGGGCGCCCTGGGCGATGCCGATGGCCTGGGCGGCGATGGTGACGCGGGTGTGGTCGAGGGTGCGCATCGCGGTGCCGAAGCCGGTGCCGGGCTCGCCGATGATCCGGTCGGCGGGGATACGGACGTTGTCGAGGTAGACCTCGCGGGTGGGGGAGCCCTTGATGCCGAGTTTCTTCTCGGGTGCGCCGAAGCTGACGCCGGGGTCGGACTTCTCGACGACGAACGCGGAGATGCCCCGGGACCGGGCGGTCGGGTCGGTCACCGCGAACACGGTGTAGAACTGCGACACCCCGGCGTTGGTGATCCACCGTTTCACGCCGTTGAGGACCCAGTGGTCCCCGTCACGTACCGCCCGGGTGGTCATCGAGGCCGCGTCGCTGCCGGCCTCGGGCTCGGACAGGCAGTACGAGAACATCGCCTCACCCGCCGCCACCGGAGTCAGATAGCGCCGGCGGAGTTCCTCGGACCCGGCCAGCAGCAACGGCATCGTGCCCAGCTTGTTCACCGCCGGGATCAACGACGACGACGCGCAGGCGCGGGCCACCTCCTCGATGACGATCGCGGTGGCCAGGGCGTCCGCGCCCGCGCCGCCGTACTCGACGGGGATGTGCGGGGCGTGGAAATCGGCGGCACGCAGCGCGTCGTACGACGAGGTGGGGAACTCCCCGGTCTCGTCGGCCTCGGCCGC
>NZ_JACGMO010000263.1:0-1164 GCF_015354745.1 Micromonospora sp. S-DT3-3-22 | reverse complement strand
TACAGATCTTGAATGGTCAGGTTCGTCCGATGTGGTCTGTGTGGCGGTGTGGGGTTGGGGTAGATCGATGGGATGAGGTATCCCGATGGTGGTGGATTGTCCGCGCGGGGGCGGGCGAAGCGTGAGGCGGTACGGCGGCAGGCTGCGGGGTGGTTCGCCGAGGGTGTGTCGGTGTCGGTGATCGCGCGCAGGTTGCGGGTGTCGCAGACTGCGGTGTACGGGTGGCGTAAGCGGTGGCGGGCGGGTGGTGAACAGGCTCTGGCGTCGAAAGGGCCTGGCGGATCTCGGTGCCGGCTGGATGATGGCCGGTTGCGGCGGCTGGCCGACGCGTTGGAGCAGGGGCCGGCGGCGCACGGGTTCGGTGCTGATCAGCGGTGGACTCTGGCGCGGGTGTCGGACCTGATCGCCCGCATGTTCCGCACCCGGTACACGCTGCGCGGGACGGCGAACATCATGTACCGGCTGGGCTGGTCGGTACAGGTGCCCGCGCATCGTGCGGTCGAGCGTGACGAGGCCGCGGTCACCACGTGGCGGCGGGAGACGTGGCCGGCGGGAAAACGGTAGCGGCGCAGCGGCAGGCGTGGCTGGTCTTCGAGGACGAGGCCGGTCAGACGCTGCGCCCTCCGAAGGCACGCACCTGGGGACGACGCGGACACACCCCCGTGGTGCCGGTGTCGGGCAAGGGCTCCGGCCGGGTCTCGATCGCCGGGCTGACCTGCTACCGGCCCGGGCAGCGGTCCCGGTTCATCTACCGCACGATCGTGCACCGCCGCCGCAAGAACGAACGGCGCAGCTTCAGCGAACGCGACTACATCGCCCTGCTCGACGCCGCCCACCAACAACTCGACGGCCCGATCGTGCTGGTGTGGGACAACCTGAACACCCACGTCAGCGCCGCCATGCGGCAGATGATCGACGCCCGGGACTGGCTGACCGTCATCCGACTACCCGCCTACGCCCCGGACCTGAACCCCACCGAGGCGGTGTGGTCCCACCTCAAACGCAGCATCGGCAACCTCGCCGTGACCGGCGTCGACCACCTCCAGGCGATCATCAAACACCGACTCAAGAGCATCCAGTACCGCACCGACCTACTCGACAGCTTCCTCGCCCACACCGGCCTGACCCTCGAACCCGACACAACCTGACCATTCAAGATCTGTA
>NZ_JACGMO010000027.1:0-66542 GCF_015354745.1 Micromonospora sp. S-DT3-3-22 | reverse complement strand
GTGGTGGGGTGGTAGTGGCGCCCTGGCTGGTGCCGCCGGTGCTGGCCACCGCGCGGGCGCTCGCCGGCGGTGTGCCGGCCGGCACCGCGCTGCTCCTGTCGGTGTGGGCGTCGGCCTGGGCCGGGGTGGCGCTGGCCGGCTACGCCCGGTGGCGACGGGTCCGCCCGTGAGCGTTGCCGGCGGGCGATTTGGTGATGGCCGGGCCGTCGCGTAACCTGGTCCGGTAGTTCCACCCAGAGACCGCTGGTCACCGTGCCCCGGCACGGTCGAAGGTTCCGCGATGACGGGCGACCCGCGCAGGGCGGTAAGCGTAGTTCGGTTCCTCCCCGTGGTCCGCCGACCATGGTGATCGGCCCCGCCCTCGCCCCGCGCGCCCTGCGCCGGGGCTTTTTCGTTGTCGTGACGCCTCCGGCGCCGTCACCGAGCCCCGTGCTCCCCGACGGCGACCAGCTCCGAGTAACGAGAGAGGAGGGACATGGCGGACAAGCCGATCCGGGCCGACAAGGCCACGGCCGTCGCTGAGCTGACCGAGAGCTTCCGTACCTCGGGCGCCGCGGTGCTCACCGAGTACCGTGGTCTGACGGTTTCCCAGCTCACCCAGCTGCGGCGCTCGCTCGGCAAGGAGACCACCTACACGGTCGCGAAGAACACGCTGGCCAAGCGTGCCGCGACCGAGGCGGGCATCTCCGGCCTCGACGAGCTGTTCACCGGTCCTACCGCGCTGACTTTCGTTTCGGGCGACGTCGTCGAGGCGGCGAAGGGTCTTCGCGACTTCGCGAAGGCCAACCCGAAGCTCGTCATCAAGGGCGGTGTGTTCGAGGGCAAGGCCATTTCCGCGGCCGAGGTCACGAAGCTCGCCGACCTGGAGTCCCGTGAGGTGCTGCTGGCCAAGCTGGCCGGCGCGATGAAGGGCAACCTGAGCAAGGCCGCGGCCCTGTTCCAGGCGCCGCTCTCCAAGGCCGCCCGCGCGGCGGCCGCCCTGGCGGACAAGAAGCGCGAGCAGGAGGGCGCCGAGGCGGCCTGAGGCCTCCCGGCGCACCACGTTCTTTAATTTTCATTGCGAGAAAGGACGCCAGACATGGCGAAGCTCAGCACCGACGAGCTGCTCGACGCGTTCAAGGAGATGACGCTGATCGAGCTCTCCGAGTTCGTGAAGCAGTTCGAGGAGACCTTCGAGGTCACCGCCGCCGCGCCGGTCGCGGTCGCCGCTGCGGGTGGTGCCGGTGGCGCCGCCGCCGCGCCGGTCGAGGAGGAGAAGGACGAGTTCGACGTCGTCCTGGAGGCCGACGGTGGCAAGAAGATCCAGGTCATCAAGGTCGTGCGTGAGCTGACCGGCCTGGGCCTCAAGGAGGCCAAGGACGCGGTCGAGTCCGCGCCGAAGGCGATCCTGGAGAAGGTCAACAAGGAGACCGCCGAGAAGGCCAAGGCCAAGCTCGAGGGTGAGGGCGCCAAGGTCACCCTCAAGTGACCTGGGGTCGACCCCTGCGGTCGACCGTGGCGCGTGTCCGGCTCGGGTGAGCCGCGGCACACCGCAAACTGAACGGGCGGTGATCCGACAGACGGATCACCGCCCGTCATGCTTGGTGACTCCGGGTATCAGTGGTGTGAGCAGGGTGTTCGCACTCGTGGTGCGACATGGCGGTGACGCCGTGGGTAGCCCGTCCGTGGGAAACCCGGCGAGCAGGCGCTTGGAGCCTCTTGACGCGGCCCCGGCCTGCCAGGCACGCTGACACCAGCAAGACCTTCCGCGCTTGCGACGGCCCCCTCTTGGGTAATGGCTGCGGCAGCACCAGCAGCCGTTCCACCCGAGCGGTCCGACAGGAACGTCGTGTTCCGAGCGGCCCGGTACGACCCCGTTCTCCGGGGTCCCGTGGCGCGTTCCGCGACGACCTGCGGGATGGGCTGGACAGCGGTTAGCCTCTCGGCTACACTGCTAGTTTGCGCTGCCTTCCGACTTGACCCCTGCTCGGAAATGTCCGGTTACGGATATTTCTGGTGGGGTCATTGGAGTGCACGCGTACCAGCCGTTCTGCAGCACCGGTCCTCGGAAGGACGCATCTTGGCAGCTTCCCGCCCTGCGAAGACCAGTCGTACGTCGAGCGCTTTCGCGCCCCGCCGAGTTTCTTTCGGCAGGATCACCGAACACCTCGAGGTCCCCAACCTCCTCGCCATCCAGAACGAGTCCTTCGACTGGCTCGTCGGCAACGAGGCTTGGCAGGGCCGGTCGGCGGACGACCCGCACGCACGCTCGGGTCTCGCGGAAATCCTCGACGAGATCAGTCCCATTGAGGACTTTTCCGGCACCATGTCGCTGTCCTTCTCGGCACCGCGCTTCGACGAGGTCAAGGCCTCGATCGAGGAGTGCAAGGAGAAGGACCTGACCTACTGCGCCCCGCTGTTCGTGACGGCGGAGTTCACCAACAACACCACCGGCGAGATCAAGAGCCAGACGGTGTTCATGGGTGACTTCCCGATGATGACGCCCAAGGGCACCTTCATCATCAACGGCACCGAGCGCGTCGTGGTCAGCCAGCTCGTCCGGTCCCCGGGCGTCTACTTCGACAAGCAGCCGGACAAGACCTCCGACCGCGACCTCTCCAGCGTCAAGGTCATCCCCAGCCGGGGTGCCTGGCTGGAGTTCGACATCGACAAGCGCGACACGGTCGGCGTCCGCATCGACCGCAAGCGTCGGCAGGCCGTCACGGTCCTGCTCAAGGCCATCGGTTGGTCCGCCGAGCAGATCCGCGAGAAGTTCGGCTGGTCCGAGCTGATGATGACCACGCTCGAGAAGGACCACATCGCCGGCCAGGACGAGGCTCTGCTCGACATCTACCGCAAGCTCCGCCCTGGCGAGCCGCCGACCCGCGAGAACGCCCAGACCCTGCTCGACAACCTCTTCTTCAACCCGAAGCGGTACGACGTCGCCAAGGTCGGTCGGTACAAGTTCAACAAGAAGCTCGAACTCGACGTGCCGATCACCACCGGCACGCTCACCGAGGACGACGTCGTCGCCACCGTGGAGTACCTCTGCCGGCTGCACGCCGGTGAGGAGGGCTACGAGGCCGACGACATCGACCACTTCGGCAACCGTCGCCTGCGTACCGTGGGCGAGCTGATCCAGAACCAGGTCCGGGTCGGTCTCTCCCGGATGGAGCGGGTCGTCCGCGAGCGGATGACCACCCAGGACGTCGAGGCGATCACGCCGCAGACCCTGATCAACATCCGCCCGGTGGTGGCGGCGATCAAGGAGTTCTTCGGTACGTCGCAGCTGTCCCAGTTCATGGACCAGACCAACCCGCTGGCGGGCCTGACCCACCGGCGGCGGCTGAGCGCGCTCGGCCCGGGTGGTCTGTCCCGGGAGCGGGCCGGCTTCGAGGTCCGTGACGTGCACCCGTCCCACTACGGCCGGATGTGCCCGATCGAGACGCCGGAAGGCCCGAACATCGGCCTGATCGGCGCGCTGTCCACCTTCGCCCGGGTCAACCCGTTCGGCTTCATCGAGACGCCGTACCGGAAGGTCGTCGAGGGTCGGGTCACCGACCAGATCGACTACCTGACCGCGGACGAGGAGGACCGGTTCGTCAAGGCCCAGGCCAACGCGCCGCTCAAGGCCGACGGCACGTTCGCCGAGGACCGGGTGCTGTGTCGCCGTAAGGGCGGTGAGACCGAGGACGTGGTCCCCGGTGCCGTCGACTACATGGACGTGTCGCCGCGGCAGATGACCTCGGTCGCGACCGCGATGATCCCGTTCCTGGAGCACGACGACGCCAACCGCGCGCTGATGGGCGCGAACATGCAGCGTCAGGCGGTGCCGCTGGTCAAGGCGGAGTCGCCGCTGGTCGGCACCGGCATGGAGTACCGTGCCGCGGTCGACGCCGGTGACGTGGTGGTGGCCGAGGTCGGCGGCGTGATCGAGGATCTCTGCGCCGACTACATCACCATCCACCAGGACGACGGCCACCGCCGGACGTACCTGCTGCACAAGTTCCGCCGCTCCAACGCCGGCTCCTGCGTCAACCAGAAGCCGGTCGTCTTCGAGGGCGACCGCGTCGAGGCCGGCCAGGTCATCGCCGACGGTCCGTGCACCGACGAGGGCGAGATGGCGCTCGGACGCAACCTGCTGGTGGCGTTCATGTGCTGGGAGGGTCACAACTACGAGGACGCGATCATCCTGTCGCAGCGCCTCGTGCAGCAGGACGTGCTCACCTCGATCCACATCGAGGAGCACGAGGTCGACGCCCGGGACACCAAGCTCGGCCCGGAGGAGATCACCCGGGACATCCCGAACGTCAGCGAGGAGATGCTCGCCGACCTCGACGAGCGCGGCATCATCCGGATCGGCGCGGAGGTCGTCCCCGGCGACATCCTGGTCGGTAAGGTCACGCCGAAGGGCGAGACCGAGCTGACCCCGGAGGAGCGGCTGCTGCGCGCGATCTTCGGCGAGAAGGCCCGGGAGGTCCGGGACACCTCGCTGAAGGTGCCGCACGGCGAGACCGGCACGGTCATCGGGGTGCGTACCTTCTCCCGCGAGGACGGCGACGAGCTGCCGCCGGGCGTCAACGAGCTGGTCCGGGTGTACGTCGCCCAGAAGCGCAAGATCCAGGACGGCGACAAGCTCGCCGGCCGGCACGGCAACAAGGGTGTCATCTCGAAGATCCTGCCGATCGAGGACATGCCGTTCCTGGAGGACGGCACCCCGGTCGACATCGTGCTGAACCCGCTGGGTGTGCCGTCCCGGATGAACATCGGCCAGGTCCTGGAGACCCACCTCGGGTGGGTGGCCAAGACCGGCTGGAGCGTGGACGGCGACGACACCGAGTGGAAGCGTCAGCTCCGCTCGATCGAGGCGCACGAGTCCGAGCCGGACACCAACGTGGCCACCCCGGTCTTCGACGGTGCCCGCGAGGAGGAGATCTCCGGTCTGCTCGCGTCGACCCTGCCCAACCGGGACGGCAAGCAGCTGATCGGGTCCTCCGGTAAGGCGCAGCTGTTCGACGGTCGTTCCGGCGAGCCGCTGCCCGACCCGATCGCGGTCGGCTACATCTACATCCTGAAGCTCAACCACCTGGTCGACGACAAGATCCACGCCCGGTCGACCGGGCCGTACTCGATGATCACGCAGCAGCCGCTGGGTGGTAAGGCGCAGTTCGGTGGCCAGCGCTTCGGTGAGATGGAGTGCTGGGCCATGCAGGCGTACGGCGCCGCCTACGCCCTGCAGGAACTGCTGACCATCAAGTCCGACGACGTCCTGGGCCGGGTCAAGGTCTACGAGGCGATCGTCAAGGGCGAGAACATCCCGGAGCCGGGCATCCCGGAGTCGTTCAAGGTGTTGCTCAAGGAGCTCCAGTCGCTGTGCCTGAACGTCGAGGTGCTCAGCAGCGACGGGGTGGCCCTGGAGATGCGCGAGACCGACGACGAGGTGTTCCGGGCCGCGGAGGAGCTGGGCATCGACCTGTCCCGGCGCGAGCCGAGCTCGGTCGAAGAGGTGTAAGTGGTGCGGGTCGGGGGCCGGCTGTCCGGCTCCCGACCCCGCCCGTGATCTAGCTGTAAAGACGACGACATAGGGGACATAGTGCTCGACGTCAACTTCTTCGACGAGCTGCGCATCGGCCTCGCGACCGCGGACGACATCCGTCAGTGGTCGCACGGTGAGGTCAAGAAGCCCGAGACGATCAACTACCGCACCCTCAAGCCGGAGAAGGACGGGCTCTTCTGCGAGAAGATCTTCGGCCCTCAGCGGGACTGGGAGTGCTACTGCGGCAAGTACAAGCGGGTCCGGTTCAAGGGCATCATCTGTGAGCGTTGCGGCGTCGAGGTGACCCGCTCCAAGGTCCGTCGTGAGCGGATGGGGCACATCGAGCTGGCCGCTCCGGTGACCCACATCTGGTACTTCAAGGGCGTGCCGAGCCGGCTGGGCTACCTGCTGGACCTCGCCCCCAAGGACCTCGAAAAGATCATCTACTTCGCCTCGTACGTCGTGACGAGCGTTGACGCCGAGGCGCGTCACCGTGACCTCTCGACGATCGAGAACGAGATCCTCGCCGAGAAGCGGCAGTCCGAGAACAGCCGCGACTCGGAGATCGAGAAGCGGGCCGCCAAGCTGGAGGCCGACCTGGCCGAGCTGGAGGCCGAGGGCGCCAAGGCGGACGTCCGGCGCAAGGTCAAGGAGGGCGGAGAGCGCGAGATGCGCCAGATCCGCGACCGGGCCCAGCGCGAGATCGACCGCCTCGACGAGGTCCTCGACACCTTCCGCAAGCTCGACTCCAAGCAGCTGGTCACCGACGAGCTGCTCTACCGCGAGCTGCGTGACCGGTTCGGCGAGTACTTCACCGGTGGCATGGGCGCCGAGGCGATCAAGGCGCTGGTCCAGAACATGGACCTCGACGCCGAGGCCGAGAGCCTGCGCGAGACCATCCGCTCCGGCAAGGGCCAGCGCAAGATCCGTGCGCTCAAGCGGCTGAAGGTCGTCGCGGCGTTCCTGAACACCCGCAACTCGCCGCTGGGCATGGTGCTGGACTGCGTCCCGGTCATCCCGCCGGACCTGCGCCCGATGGTGCAGCTCGACGGTGGCCGCTTCGCGACCTCCGACCTGAACGACCTGTACCGCCGTGTGATCAACCGGAACAACCGGCTCAAGCGGCTGATCGACCTCGGCGCGCCCGAGATCATCGTCAACAACGAGAAGCGGATGCTCCAGGAGGCCGTCGACGCGCTGTTCGACAACGGCCGTCGCGGCCGGCCGGTCACCGGCCCGGGTAACCGCCCGCTCAAGTCGCTGTCCGACATGCTCAAGGGCAAGCAGGGCCGGTTCCGGCAGAACCTGCTCGGCAAGCGCGTCGACTACTCGGGCCGTTCGGTCATCGTGGTCGGCCCGAAGCTGAAGCTGCACCAGTGCGGCCTGCCCAAGCAGATGGCGCTGGAGCTGTTCAAGCCGTTCGTGATGAAGCGGCTGGTCGACCTCAACCACGCGCAGAACATCAAGTCCGCCAAGCGGATGGTCGAGCGGCAGCGCCCGGTCGTGTGGGACGTGCTGGAAGAGGTCATCGGCGAGCACCCGGTGCTGCTCAACCGCGCGCCGACGCTGCACCGCCTGGGCATCCAGGCCTTCGAGCCGCAGCTGGTCGAGGGCAAGGCGATCCAGATCCACCCGCTGGTCTGCACCGCGTTCAACGCCGACTTCGACGGTGACCAGATGGCGGTGCACGTGCCGCTGTCGGCCGAGGCCCAGGCCGAGGCGCGGATCCTGATGCTGTCGTCGAACAACATCCTCAAGCCGGCCGACGGCAAGCCGGTCACCATGCCCACCCAGGACATGGTCATCGGCCTCTACCACCTCACCCACCTGACCCCGGGCGGGGTCGGCGAGGGCCGGGCGTTCAGCTCGGACGCTGAGGCGCGGATGGCGTTCGACGCGGGCGAGCTGCACCTGCAGACCCCGGTCAAGATCCGGCTGCGGGACGTGATCGGTGTCGACAACGGCAACGGCGCGGAGCCCTGGGTCGCCCCGGAGGGCTGGGTCGAGGGTGAGCCGCTGACCGTGGAGACCACGCTCGGCCGGGTCCTGTTCAACGAGACGCTGCCGCAGGGCTACCGCTTCGTGAACTACGAGATCCGCAAGGGCCAGCTCTCCGCGATCGTCAACGACCTCGCCGAGCGCTTCCCCAAGGTGGCGCTGGCCGCCACCCTGGACGGGCTCAAGGAGGCCGGCTTCCACTGGGCCACCTGGTCCGGCGTCACCATCGGTATGGAGGACGTCATCGCTCCGCCGCGCAAGCGGGAGATCCTGGAGCGGTACGAGAAGGAAGCCGACCGGATCGACAAGCAGTACCAGCGTGGTCTGATGACCGCCGAGGAGCGTCGCGGCGAACTCATCGAGATCTGGACCAAGGCGACCAACGAGGTCGCCAAGGAGATGGACACCGCGCTGCCGCAGGAGAACCCGCTGTGGAAGATGATCAACTCGGGCGCCCGCGGTAACCTGCTCCAGCTCCGGCAGATCGCGGCGATCCGTGGTCTGGTGGCCAACCCGAAGGGCGAGATCATCCCGCGACCCATCAAGGCGTCGTACCGGGAGGGTCTGTCCGTGCTGGAGTACTTCATCTCCACGCACGGTGCCCGTAAGGGTCTGGCCGACACCGCGCTGCGTACCGCCGACTCGGGTTACCTGACCCGTCGTCTGGTGGACGTCTCGCAGGACGTCATCATCCGCGAGGAGGACTGCGGCACCGACCGGGCGATCCCGATGCAGATCGGCGAGCGTCTGGAGGGTGGCCGGCTGGTCGTCCACGAGCACGCCGAGACCAGCGTGCACGCCCGTACCCTGGCCGACGACATCAAGGGGCCGGACGGCACCGTGGTGGCCCACCGGGGTCAGGACATCAACTCCATCGGGGTCGACAAGATCGTCGCCGCCGGGGTGGAGACGGTCCGGGTGCGCAGCGTGCTCACCTGCGAGTCGAAGCTGGGCGTCTGCGGTGCGTGCTACGGCCGTTCGCTGCCGACCGGCAAGACCGTGGACGTCGGCGAGGCGGTCGGCATCATCGCCGCCCAGTCGATCGGTGAGCCGGGCACCCAGCTGACGATGCGTACCTTCCACACCGGTGGTGTCGCGGGTGAGGACATTACCCAGGGTCTGCCGCGTGTCCAGGAGATCTTCGAGGCCCGTATCCCGAAGGGCAAGGCGCCCATCGCCGACACCCCGGGCCGGATCCGGATCGAGGACGGCGAGCGGTCCCGGAAGATCATCGTGGTGCCGGACGACGGCAGCGACGAGATCGTCTACGACAAGATCTCCAAGCGGGTCCGGCTGCGGACCCACGACGGGGACCACGTCGAGGTCGGCGAGAAGCTCACCGAGGGCACCATCGACCCGCACGAGCTGCTGCGCATCCTCGGCCCGCGCGCGGTCCAGGTCCACCTGACCCAGGAGGTCCAGGAGGTCTACCGCTCGCAGGGTGTGCTCATCCACGACAAGCACATCGAGATCATCATCCGCCAGATGCTCAAGCGGGTGACGGTCATCGACTCCGGCTCGACCGAGTTCCTGCCGGGTGTGCTTGTCGACCGGGCGCTGTTCGAGTCGGAGAACCGCCGGCTCGTCGGCGAGGGTGGCGAGCCCGCTGCCGGTCGTCCGGTGCTGATGGGTATCACCAAGGCCTCGCTGGCCACCGACTCCTGGCTCTCGGCGGCCTCCTTCCAGGAGACCACCCGGGTGCTGACCGACGCGGCGATCAACTCGCGCAGCGACTCGCTGGTCGGCCTCAAGGAGAACGTGATCATCGGTAAGCTCATCCCGGCCGGTACCGGCATCAGCAAGTACCGCAACGTCCGGGTCGAGCCGACCGAGGAGGCGAAGGCCAAGGTCTACTCGATGACCGGCTACCCGGAGACCGACTACGGCTTCGGGCCGGCCAGCGGGCAGGCGGTTCCGCTGGACGACTTCGACTTCGGGTCGTACCGCTGAGCACCAGCTGACGAGGAAGGCCCCCGGCGTCGCGCCGGGGGCCTTCCTCGTTCCGGAGGCGTGCCCGCCGGGAAGTGTCCGGTACGGCCGGACGCCGGGCATGATGGTGGGCATGACGACCGCTGCGGGGCCGCTGCCGTTGGCGCACCAGCCACCACGTCATCCGCTCGACCCCGACCCGGTACGCGCCACCAAGGCACGGGCCGTCTTCGCGCTCGGGTTGATCGGGGCGTTGACCGGGCTCTTCGTCGGCGGGGTGGTGCCCGCCACGATCGCCCTCCAGCTGGCGCGGCAGGCCCGCCGGGAGGCGTACGCCTCGGGTGGGTTCCTCACCGGCGCGGCCTGGCTGCGGCGGGGGGAGCGGCTTGCCTGGGCTGGCCTGGTACTGGTCGCGGTCGCGGTGGTGACGCTTGTGGTGATCGGCGTGGTCCGGCTGGCCGGTTCCCCGTACGGGCAGGACTTCGCCCCGAACGTCGACTGACCCGTCGGGGTGATGATCCGGCAGGGGGCACCCACGGTGCGTGGCGGCGGTAGCCTGGCCGGTGTCCGTCGCGTGACGGTGGACCCACATCGCGACAGGAGGACCCCGTGACGGAACCGGCGTCGCCGTCGGGAGGCGACCCGGGCGGACCGCCCGTCGGCTCCCCGGAGCCGGCCGCGCCCGGCACCGACGCCGGGACGATCCGCCCGCCCGACCCGTGGGCCGTCAGCCCGTGGGGCGCGCCGTCCGGGCCCGGCCCGGTGCACGGCGCCGGCATCCCGCCGGAGGCCGCCCCCCTCGGGTACGCCCCGCCGCCGACGCCCGGCGTCGGCGGCGCGCCGTCGGGTGGCGGGCCGGCCAGCGCTGCACCGTTCGATGGTGGGCCGCCGTCCAGTGGTGGGCCGTTCCCCGGGGGACCGCCCGCCGGGCCGCCGTCGTATCCGGGGTCGTCGCCGTACCCCGGCCCGGGCGGGGCGTATCCCGGGACGGTGGCGGCCGGGTCGTACCCGGGACAGCCGGCGGCCGGGACGGGCTGGCCGGCGTCGTCGGGGCACGGGCCGGGGCCGCTGCCCCCACCGCCGCCGGAGGCCCCGCGCGCTCCCAAGCGGGTCGACGCCGTGCCCGGCACCCCCTTCGGGGTGGTGCACCTGGACGTGCCGGCGGTCACCTCCGGTCCGGCGGTGGGCTCGTTGATCGCGGGGATCGGGTCGATCCTGGTGTCGTTCCTGGTGATCTGCTTCGGCGTCGGGGGAGCGCAGCTCGGCGGTGCCTGGGCGGCCGGCGCGTTCACCGTGCCGGGGGTGCTGGCCGGTACGGCGGCGATCGTCGCCGGGCTGCTTGCCCGCCGGCAGATCCGCCGGGCCGCGCCACCGCCGGCGGTGCGGTTCACCGGCCGGGGCCTGGCGACGGCAGGGATCAGCTGCGGCGGGGTGGGGCTGGTGCTCAGCCTGCTGGGCCTGGGGCTGGCGTTGCTGGTGCAGTTGGCGTGACCCCCGTCGCCCGGGGGTGACGGGCTGCGACGTACGGCAGCCGGTACACTGGACAGCCTAGGGGCCCGTCACGGGCGAGCAGGCAGGGCGCACGGCGCGACCGACGGAGTTCTGAGACCCGGCGGACCAGCCCGTTTTGACCTGCGAGGCTGTGGTAGGTACTCTTTCCCCTTGCGCCCGGGCATGCCCGGGCGACTCGTGCGTGCGCGGGATCCGGATTGATCCGGAGATCGAGCGGCCGTACGACACAGTCCACAGGACCCGGCGGGCGGACGACCACGCGCCGGTGACAGAAACCGGTGCCACCCGCGCGAGCGACGGCACCGGGACCGCGAACCGGGCGACACACCCGACCGCGGGTACCGGGACCGCCGCGAGGTGGACCCGGTCGGAATGTAGGAGAGCCGGCCATCAGGTCGGCTAACGAGCAGACGGCGCGGTCGCGTGACGCGGCCGAAGGGAGCGGAGAAACCCGGTGCCCACCATTCAGCAGCTGGTCCGAAAGGGCCGCCAGGCCAAGACGACCAAGACCAAGACCCCGGCGCTGAAGGGATCCCCTCAGCGGCGCGGTGTGTGCACCCGCGTGTACACCACCACCCCCAAGAAGCCGAACTCGGCGCTCCGCAAGGTCGCTCGTGTCAAGCTCAGCAGCCAGATCGAGGTGACCGCCTACATCCCGGGCGTGGGTCACAACCTTCAGGAGCACTCGATCGTGCTCGTTCGCGGCGGCCGGGTGAAGGACCTCCCCGGCGTGCGTTACAAGATCGTCCGCGGCTCGCTGGACACCCAGGGTGTCCGCAACCGCAAGCAGGCGCGCAGCCGGTACGGCGCGAAGAAGGAGAAGAGCTGACATGCCGCGCAAGGGACCCGCTCCGCGGAAGCCGCTGGTCGCTGACCCGGTGTACAACTCGCCGCTGGTCACCCAGCTGGTCAACAAGATCCTGATGCGCGGCAAGCGTCAGCTCGCCGAGCGCATCGTGTACGCCGCCCTGGAGGGGTGCCGCGAGAAGAGCGGCACCGACCCGGTCGTCACCCTCAAGCGCGCGATGGACAACGTCAAGCCGACCCTGGAGGTGCGCAGCCGCCGGGTCGGTGGCGCCACCTACCAGGTGCCGGTCGAGGTCCGTCCGGCCCGGGCGACCACTCTCGGTCTGCGTTGGCTGGTCACGTACTCCAAGGCCCGTCGCGAGAAGACCATGGTCGAGCGGCTGATGAACGAGCTGCTCGACGCGAGCAACGGTCTGGGTGCCGCCGTCAAGCGGCGCGAGGACACCCACAAGATGGCGGAGTCCAACAAGGCCTTCGCGCACTACCGCTGGTAACAGCCTGGTTCCGGCGCCGGACCGGCGCCGGAACCGCCACCGGTCGAGTCGAGACGACGATAAGTAGGGATTGAAGTGGCCGCCGCAGACGCGCTCGCCAACGTACGCAACATCGGCATCATGGCGCACATCGATGCCGGTAAGACCACGACCACCGAGCGGATCCTGTTCTACACCGGTATCACCTACAAGATCGGTGAGGTCCACGAGGGCGCTGCCGTCATGGACTGGATGGAGCAGGAGCAGGAGCGTGGTATCACCATCACCTCTGCTGCCACCAAGTGTGAGTGGAAGGGCCACACGATCCAGATCATCGACACGCCCGGTCACGTCGACTTCACGGTCGAGGTCGAGCGGTCGCTGCGGGTGCTGGATGGTGCGGTCGCGGTCTACGACGGCGTTGCCGGCGTGGAGCCGCAGACGGAGAACGTCTGGCGGCAGGCCGACAAGTACCACGTCCCGCGGATGTGCTTCGTCAACAAGCTCGACCGTACGGGCGCGGACTTCTTCCGCTGCGTGCAGATGATGATCGACCGGCTCAACGCCACCCCGCTGGTGCTCCAGATCCCGATCGGGCTCGAGGGCGACCACATCGGTGTCGTCGACCTGATCGGCATGCGCGCCCTCACCTGGCGCGGGGAGACCCAGAAGGGTGAGGACTACGCCATCGAGGAGATCCCGGCCGACCTGGCCGACTCCGCGGCGGAGTGGCGCGAGAAGCTGATGGAGACCCTGGCCGACGTCGACGACGCGGTGATGGAGAAGTACCTGGAGGGCGAGGAGATCTCCGTCGAGGAGATCAAGGCCGCCATCCGGCGGGCCACCATCGCCAGCAAGGCCAACCCGGTGCTGTGCGGCTCGGCGTTCAAGAACAAGGGCGTGCAGCCCATGCTCGACGCCGTGGTCGACTTCCTGCCGTCGCCGCTGGACGTGCCGGCGATCGAGGGCACCGCGACCGACGGCGAGACGCCGTTGCAGCGTAAGCCGTCGAAGGCCGAGCCCTTCTCCGGCCTGGCCTTCAAGATCCAGACCGACAAGCACCTCGGCAAGCTCACCTACGTCCGGGTGTACTCGGGCGTGGTCGAGACCGGCAACCAGGTGGTCAACTCCACCAAGGACCGCAAGGAGCGGATCGGCAAGATCTACCAGATGCACGCCAACAAGCGGGAAGAGCGCGGCTCGGCCCAGGCTGGCGACATCATCGCGGTGCAGGGTCTCAAGCAGACCACCACCGGTGACACCCTCTGCGACCCGGCGAACCCGGTCATCCTGGAGTCGATGACCTTCCCCGAGCCGGTCATCGAGGTCGCGATCGAGCCGAAGACCAAGGCCGACCAGGAGAAGCTCAGCACCGCCATCCAGCGGCTGGCCGAGGAGGACCCGACCTTCCGCGTCAAGCTGGACGAGGAGACCGGTCAGACGGTCATCGCCGGCATGGGCGAGCTGCACCTGGACATCCTGGTCGACCGAATGCGCCGCGAGTTCAACGTCGAGGCCAACATCGGCAAGCCGCAGGTGGCGTACCGCGAGACGATCCGCCGCAAGGTGGAGAAGATCGAGTACACCCACAAGAAGCAGACCGGTGGCTCCGGCCAGTACGCCCGCGTCATCGTGAGCATCGAGCCGCTGCCGCTGGACAACGAGTCGCCGACCTACGAGTTCGCCAACGCCGTCACCGGTGGCCGTATCCCCCGGGAGTTCATCCCGTCGGTGGACGCCGGTGCGCAGGACGCCATGCAGTACGGCATCCTGGCGGGCTTCCCGCTGGTCGGTGTCAAGCTGACCCTGCTGGACGGCCAGTACCACGAGGTCGACTCGTCCGAAATGGCATTCAAGATCGCCGGCTCGATGGTGATGAAGGAGGCGGCCCGCAAGGCCGACCCCGCGCTCCTCGAACCGATGATGGCCGTTGAGGTCACCACTCCCGAGGAGAACATGGGTGACGTCATCGGCGACCTCAACTCCCGCCGTGGCATCATCCAGGCGATGGAGGAGCGCAGCGGCGCCCGCATCGTGAGGGCCCTGGTGCCGTTGTCGGAGATGTTCGGCTACGTCGGCGACCTGCGGTCGAAGACCCAGGGCCGGGCAAGCTACAGCATGCAGTTCGACTCCTACGCCGAGGTGCCGCAGAGCGTGGCGAAGGAGATCATCGCCAAGGCGACGGGTGAGTGACGCTCACCTGCTGCTGATCCGGTGAGCCGGGGCCGGTCGCGGACGGGAGTCCCGCCCGCGACCACCTCGGTCGGGTTGTGTGAATCCGGGCCTGTAGGCTTCATCGCCGCAGAACCCACCAAGCTCTCCGGCCGTTGGCCGGAAAGGCTGTCGACAGAGTCCTAAGCGCCGTCCGGCGCGCCGGGGCGAGAAGAACCAAGAAGTCCACAGGAGGACACCAGTGGCGAAGGCGAAGTTCGAGCGGACTAAGCCGCACGTCAACATCGGCACCATTGGTCACATCGACCACGGTAAGACGACGCTGACGGCGGCCATCACGAAGGTCCTGCACGACCAGTACCCGGACCTCAACCCGTACACGCCGTTCGACGAGATCGACAAGGCGCCGGAGGAGAAGGCCCGCGGTATCACGATCTCGATCGCGCACGTCGAGTACCAGACCGAGGCGCGGCACTACGCGCACGTCGACTGCCCCGGGCACGCCGACTACATCAAGAACATGATCACCGGTGCCGCCCAGATGGACGGCGCGATCCTGGTGGTCGCGGCGACCGACGGCCCGATGCCGCAGACCCGCGAGCACGTGCTGCTGGCCCGTCAGGTCGGTGTGCCGTACATCGTCGTGGCGCTCAACAAGAGCGACATGGTCGACGACGAGGAGCTCCTGGAGCTCGTCGAGCTCGAGGTCCGCGAGCTGCTGTCGGCGCAGGAGTACCCGGGTGACGACCTGCCGGTCGTCCGGGTGTCGGCGCTGAAGGCCCTTGAGGGCGACCCCGAGTGGACCGGCCGCCTGCTGGAGCTGATGAACGCGGTCGACACCGCGATCCCGCAGCCCGAGCGGGAGACCGAGAAGCCGTTCCTCATGCCGATCGAGGACGTCTTCACGATCACCGGTCGTGGCACGGTCGTCACCGGTCGCGCCGAGCGTGGCGTGCTCAAGCCGAACGAGGAGGTGGAGATCGTCGGTATCCGCGAGAAGTCGCAGAAGACGGTCTGCACCGGCATCGAGATGTTCCGCAAGCTGCTCGACGAGGCCCGCGCGGGCGAGAACGTCGGTCTGCTGCTGCGTGGCATCAAGCGCGAGGACGTCGAGCGCGGCATGGTGGTCGTCAAGCCTGGCACCAGCACCCCGCACACGGAGTTCGAGGCGACGGTCTACATCCTCTCCAAGGAGGAGGGCGGCCGGCACACCCCGTTCTTCCAGAACTACCGCCCGCAGTTCTACTTCCGCACCACCGACGTCACCGGTGTCGTCACCCTCCCCGAGGGCACCGAGATGGTCATGCCGGGCGACAACACCACGATGGCCGTCAAGCTCATCCAGCCCATCGCGATGGAGGACAACCTCAAGTTCGCGATCCGCGAGGGTGGTCGTACGGTCGGCGCGGGTCGCGTCACCAAGATCATCAAGTGACCCAGGTAACCCCGATTAGCGTCGCCGCCGGTCGTGCGGCATACTAGTCAGGTTGCGTAACGACGGTTAGTCGCCCGTGTCCGGCGAAAGCTGGACCTCCGGGAAGACCAACAGTCGCGCGTAGGGTGGTTGATCGCCCCTGGCGGTCAACCACCCTCGCACGGCGTCCAGATCGCTGTGATGCGATCGGCGCCTTGACCCACCGCGTGGTCAGAGAGTCGCTCCGGAGTCCCGGGGCGGAGCCTGGTCCGAGGGCGCGACACGCCCGACCGCGGGGGTCGGCGAAGTGGGCCTGTGCCAGCCGGTACAGGTGCCCGCAACACAGCGGCATCGAGAGAAGGAACAGAAGCCACCATGGCGGGACAGAAGATCCGCATCCGGCTCAAGGCCTATGACCACGAGGTCGTCGACTCCTCGGCGCGGAAGATCGTCGAGACGGTGACGCGCACCGGGGCGCAGGTCGCGGGCCCGGTGCCGCTGCCCACGGAGATCAACCGTTTCTGCGTCATCCGCTCGCCGCACAAGTACAAGGACTCGCGCGAGCACTTCGAGATGCGTACGCACAAGCGGCTGATCGACATCATCGACCCGACCCCGAAGACGGTCGACTCGCTCATGCGCCTCGACCTGCCGGCTGGCGTCGACATCGAGATCAAGCTGTAGGGACCGGACAAATGGACAGGCAAGTCAAGGGGATCCTGGGCGCAAAGCTCGGCATGACCCAGGTCTGGGACAACAACAAGGTTGTCCCCGTGACCGTGGTTCAGGCCGGCCCCTGCGTCGTCAGCCAGGTTCGTAGCGCCGAGAAGGACGGTTACTCCGCGGTCCAGCTCGCCTACGGCACGATCGACCCGCGCAAGGCCAAGAAGCCGCTCGCCGGGCACTACGCCAAGGCGGACGTGGCGCCGCGCCGGCACATCGTCGAGCTGCGCACCACCGACGCCGCGGACTACTCGCTCGGCCAGGAGGTCACGGTCGAGGAGTTCCCGGTCGGCGTGGTCATCGACGTCACCGGCAAGACCAAGGGCAAGGGCTACGCCGGCCCGATGAAGCGGCACGGCTTCCACGGTCTGCGCGCCAGCCACGGTGTCGAGCGCAAGCACCGCTCGCCGGGCTCCATCGGCGCCTGCGCGACCCCGGGTCGCGTCTTCAAGGGCACCCGGATGGCGGGTCGGATGGGTGGCGTGCGCTACACCGTCCAGAACCTGACCGTCCAGGCGGTCGACACCGAGAACAACCTCCTGCTCGTCCGTGGTGCCATCCCCGGCCCCAAGGGCGCGCTGGTCCTGGTCCGCACCGCGGCCAAGACGAAGGCGAAGAAGGGCGGTGTGGCCAAGTGACCACCGTTGACGTCCTCAACGTCGAAGGCGCCAAGAGCGGCTCCGTCGAGCTGCCGGCCGACATCTTCGACGTCCAGGCCAACATCGCGCTGATGCACCAGGTCGTGGTGGCTCAGCTCGCGGCGGCCCGGCAGGGCACCCACAAGGCCAAGACCCGTGGCGAGGTCTCCGGCGGCGGCAAGAAGCCGTACAAGCAGAAGGGCACCGGTCGCGCCCGGCAGGGCTCGATCCGCGCGCCGCAGTTCGCCGGCGGTGGCGTGGTCCACGGCCCGGTGCCGCGCGACTACAGCCAGCGGACCCCGAAGAAGATGAAGGCCGCCGCCCTGCGTGGCGCCCTCTCCGACCGGGCCCGCGCCGGCCAGGTGCACGTCGTCGAGACCTTCGTCTCGGGCGAGAAGCCGTCGACCAAGGCGGCCCTGGCCACCCTGGCCAAGCTGACCGGGGCCCGGCGGGTGCTGGTCGTGCTGAGCAGCACCGACGAGCTGAACTGGGTGTCGCTGCGCAACGAGCCGCGGGTGCACCTGATCGAGTCCGGCCAGCTCAACACGTACGACGTGCTGGTGGCCGACGACGTGGTCTTCACCAAGGGCGCCCTGGACGAGTTCCTGGGCGTGCCCGCCGAGACCACCGAGGAGGGTGGCAAGTGAGCACGATCGCCGACCCGCGGGACGTCATCGTCGCGCCGGTCGTCTCGGAGAAGAGCTACAGCGAGCTGAACCGGAACTGGTACACCTTCCTGGTGCACCCGGACGCGAACAAGACCGAGATCAAGATCGCTATCCAGCAGATCTTCAACGTCCGCGTCCTGACGGTCAACACGCTCAACCGCCAGGGCAAGCGCAAGCGCACCAAGACCGGCTTCGGTCAGCGCAAGGCGACCAAGCGGGCGATCGTGAAGCTGGCTGACGGTGACCGTATCGAGGCCTTCGGCGGCCCGGTCAGCTGAGGGGTGTAGACAATGGCTATCCGTAAGTACAAGCCGACGACGCCGGGCCGACGCGGCTCCAGCGTCGCCGACTTCGCCGAGATCACCCGGTCCACGCCGGAGAAGTCCCTGCTGGCTCCGCTGCCGAAGAAGGGCGGACGCAACGCCCACGGCCGGATCACCGCCCGGCACCACGGCGGCGGCCACAAGCGGCAGTACCGGCTGATCGACTTCAAGCGGGTCGACAAGGACGGCGTGCCGGCCAAGGTCGCGCACATCGAGTACGACCCGAACCGCACCGCGCGCATCGCGCTGCTGCACTACGCCGACGGCGAGAAGCGCTACATCCTCGCGCCGAAGGACCTGAAGCAGGGCGACCGGGTCGAGTCCGGGCCGGGCGCCGACATCAAGCCGGGCAACAACCTGCCGCTGCGCAACATCCCGGTCGGTACCACCATCCACAACGTGGAGCTGCGTCCGGGCGGCGGCGCCAAGCTGGCCCGTTCGGCCGGCGTCGGCATCCAGCTGCTCGGCCGGGAGGGCGTCTACGCGACCCTGCGTATGCCGTCCGGCGAGATCCGGCGGGTCGACGTGCGCTGCCGCGCCAGCGTCGGCGAGATCGGCAACGCCGACCAGTCGAACATCAACTGGGGCAAGGCCGGCCGGATGCGGTGGAAGGGCAAGCGCCCGACCGTCCGTGGTGTCGCGATGAACCCGGTCGACCACCCGCACGGTGGTGGTGAGGGTAAGACCTCCGGTGGTCGCCACCCGGTGAACCCGCAGGGTAAGCCCGAGGGCCGCACCCGTCGTAAGGGCCAGCCGAGCGACCGGCTGATCGTCCGCCGCCGCTACGCCACGCGTAAGCGCGGCTGAGGGAGATAGAGCATGCCTCGCAGCCTGAAGAAGGGCCCGTTCGTCGACGACCACCTGCTCAAGAAGGTGGAGACGCAGAACGACAAGGGCTCGAAGAACGTCATCAAGACCTGGTCGCGCCGCTCGACGATCATCCCCGAGATGCTCGGGCACACGATCGCCGTGCACGACGGACGCAAGCACGTCCCGGTGTTCGTGACCGAGGCCATGGTCGGGCACAAGCTCGGCGAGTTCGCGCTGACCCGTACGTTCAAGGGTCACGAGAAGGACGACCGGAAGAGCCGCCGGCGCTGACGCCGCGGGCATACGGATAGAGGAACAAGGGGTTACAGCGATGCCAGGAAAGGGCGACGCTCCGGTGCTTCCGGGCGCGCGGGCGGTTGCGCGACACGTGCGCATCTCGCCGATGAAGGCGCGCCGGGTGGTCAACCTCGTCCGCGGCCTGCCCGCGAAGGAGGCGCTCACGGTGCTGCAGTTCGCGCCGCAGGCGGCGAGCGAGCAGGTGTACAAGGTGCTCGCGAGCGCGATCGCCAACGCGGAGAACAACGAGCGGCTGGACCCCGATGCGCTGCTCGTCAGCGAGGCGTTCGTCGACGAGGGCCCGACCATGAAGCGGTTCCGGCCGCGGGCGCAGGGCCGGGCTTACCGGATCCGCAAGCGCACCTGCCACATCACCGTGGCGGTCGAGGCGGTCGCGCCGGCCGCGCCGAAGAAGTCCGCGGCGAAGAAGGCGGCGCCGGCGCAGCAGGCCGAGCCCGCGGCGACCGAGAGCAAGACGGAGGGTGCCGAGTAATGGGTCAGAAGGTTCACCCCACTGGGTTCCGGCTCGGCATCTCGACCGACTGGAAGTCCCGCTGGTTCGCCGACAAGCTCTACAAGGACTACATCGGCGAGGACGTCAAGATCCGCCGGATGATGTCCAAGGGCCTCGAGCGGGCCGGCATCTCCAAGGTCGACATCGAGCGGACCCGGGACCGGGTCCGGGTCGACATCCACACCGCCCGGCCGGGCATCGTCATCGGCCGTAAGGGTGCGGAGGCCGACCGGATCCGCGGCGAGCTGGAGAAGCTCACCGGCAAGCAGGTGCAGCTGAACATCATCGAGGTCAAGAACCCCGAGTCGGACGCGCAGCTGGTCGCCCAGGGTGTCGCCGAGCAGCTCTCCAGCCGGGTCAGCTTCCGTCGGGCCATGCGCAAGTCGATGCAGTCGGCGATGAAGAACCCCGTCTGCAAGGGCATCCGGGTGCAGGTCTCGGGCCGTCTCGGCGGCGCCGAGATGAGCCGGACGGAGTTCTACCGCGAGGGTCGGGTTCCGCTGCACACGCTGCGGGCCAACATCGAGTACGGCTTCTTCGAGGCCCGTACCACCTTCGGCCGGATCGGCGTGAAGGTCTGGATCTACAAGGGCGACGCAGTGCCGGGCCGGGAGGCTCCGGCCGAGGCCGGTCCGTCCCGCCCGCGTCGTGGTGAGCGTGGCGACCGGCCCGAGCGGCCGCGTCGTGGCCGGTCGGGTTCGTCGGGTACGACCGCCGGCGGTACCGAGGCCGGCCGGGCTGCCGCGACCACCATCGCGCAGCAGGCCGAGACGCCGAGTGGCGAGCCGGTCGACAGCTCCGCTGTCGCCGCAGCCGCCACCCAGCCGGCAGAAACGCAGCAGGAGGGCTGACAGATGCTGATGCCGCGCAAGCCCCCGAAGGGCTTCCGCAAGCCGCACCACCCGGACCGCCACGGCGCGTCCAAGGGCGGTAACCGGGTGGTGTTCGGCGAGTTCGGAATCCAGGCTCTCGAGCCGGCGTACGTGACCAACCGGCAGATCGAGTCGGCACGTATCGCCATGACCCGGCACATCAAGCGTGGCGGCAAGGTGTGGATCACGGTCTTCCCCGACCAGGCCCTCACCAAGAAGCCGGCCGAGACCCGGATGGGTTCCGGCAAGGGCTCGCCCGAGTGGTGGGTCGCGAACGTCAAGCCGGGGCGGGTTCTCTTCGAGATGTCCTTCCCCAACGAGCAGATCGCGCGAGAGGCGATGCGTCGCGCGATCCACAAGCTCCCGATGAAGTGCCGCATTGTTACGCGCGAAGTGGGTGAATCCTGATGGCAGCGGGCGTCAAGCCCTCCGAGCTGCGTGAACTCTCCGAGGAGGAGCTGGTCACGAAGCTGCGCGAGGCCAAGGCGGAGCTGTTCAACCTCCGCGTGCAGGCCGCGACCGGTCAGCTGGACAACAACCGGCGGCTGCAGGTCATCCGTCGGGAGATCGCCCGGATCTACACGATCATGCGTGAGCGCGAGCTGGGTCTCTCGGCCGCGCCGACTGAGGTGACTGCATCATGAGTGAGACCGAGAACACCGCCACCACCGTGCGGGCCCGCCGTAAGGTCCGTGAGGGCCTGGTGGTCAGCGACAAGATGGACAAGACCGTCGTGGTCGAGGTCGAGGACCGGGTCAAGCACGCGCTGTACGGCAAGATCATGCGCCGTACCAGCAAGCTGAAGGTCCACGACGAGCAGAACGCTGCCGGCATCGGTGACCGGGTCCTGATCATGGAGACCCGGCCGCTGTCCGCCACCAAGCGTTGGCGGATCGTGGAGATCCTCGAGAAGGCCAAGTAGCGAAGGCTCGAGCTCGGCCGGTTTCGGTCGGGCGCAGGTTCCGCCAGGCTCCGGCCGTCCGCGAGGGCGGCCGGAGAACCGGCAGACATAGGAGATAGACGTGATTCAGCAGGAGTCGCGACTGCGCGTCGCCGACAACACGGGTGCCCGGGAGATCCTGTGCATCCGGGTTCTCGGTGGCTCCGGTCGGCGCTACGCGAGCATCGGCGACGTCATCGTGGCCACCGTCAAGGACGCGATCCCGGGCGCCGGTGTCAAGAAGGGCGACGTCGTCAAGGCCGTCGTCGTCCGCACCGCCAAGGAGAAGCGGCGGCCGGACGGCTCGTACATCCGTTTCGACGAGAACGCCGCCGTCATCATCAAGGACGGCGGGGACCCGCGCGGCACCCGTATCTTCGGCCCGGTGGGCCGCGAGCTGCGGGACAAGCGGTTCATGAAGATCATTTCCCTCGCGCCGGAGGTGTTGTGACCGTGAAGGTCAAGAAGGGCGACACGGTCATCGTCATCGCCGGCAAGGACAAGGGCGCCAAGGGCAAGGTCATCGCGGCCTACCCGCGGCAGGACAAGGTCCTCGTCGAAGGCGTGAACCGGGTCAAGAAGCACACCCGTGTCAGCACCACCCAGCGCGGCGCCAAGACCGGTGGCATCGTCACCCAGGAGGCCCCGATCCACGTCTCGAACGTGCAGGTCCTGGACTCCGACGGGAACCCGACCCGGGTCGGTTACCGGTTCGACGACAACGGCCAGAAGGTCCGCATCGCGCGTAGCACCGGTAAGGACCTGTGATGACCACGGCTACCGAAACCAAGACCCTGCCGCGCCTCAAGGAGCGGTACCGCAACGAGATCGTGGCCAAGCTGCAGGAGCAGCACAGCTACGGCAACCCCATGCAGGTGCCGCGGCTGGTCAAGATCGTCGTCAACATGGGCGTGGGCGAGGCCGCCCGCGACGCCAAGCTGATCGACGGCGCCGTCCGCGACCTGGCCACGATCACCGGGCAGAAGCCGCAGGTGCGGCGGGCCACCAAGTCGATCGCGCAGTTCAAGCTGCGTGAGGGCATGCCGATCGGCGCGAAGGTGACCCTGCGCGGCGACCGGATGTGGGAGTTCCTGGACCGGCTGCTGTCGATCGCGCTGCCGCGTATCCGTGACTTCCGCGGCCTGGACGGTCGCAAGCTGGACGGGCACGGCAACTACACGTTCGGCCTGACCGAGCAGTCGGTGTTCCACGAGATCGACCAGGACCGGATCGATCGCCAGCGGGGCATGGACATCACGGTGGTCACGACCGCCACGACCGACGACGAGGGCCGGGCGCTGCTCAAGCTCCTGGGCTTCCCGTTCAAGGAGAACTGAGATGGCCAAGAAGGCGCTGATCCTCAAGGCCGCCGCGAAGCCGAAGTTCTCGGTTCGCGCGTACACCCGCTGCCAGCGGTGCGGGCGTCCGAAGGCGGTCTACCGCAAGTTCGGCCTCTGCCGGGTGTGCATCCGGGAGATGGCCCACCGCGGTGAGCTGCCCGGCGTGTCCAAGGCTTCCTGGTAATAGCCCGGCGCGCTCCGCGCGTCAGCTGAACTGTCTCTTCGCCGTAGGCCCCGGGCCGTGCCCGGGGAACCCCGGCGAGAAAGGTTGACGAATTTCATGACGATGACCGACCCGATCGCAGACATGCTCACGCGTCTGCGGAACGCCAACCAGGCGTACCACGACCGGGTGACGATGCCCTACTCGAAGATCAAGGCGAACATCGCCGAGGTCCTCAAGGCCGAGGGTTACATCGCCACCTGGTTGGTCGAGGAGCCCGAGGAGGGCGCCGTCGGCAAGCGACTGGTCGTCGAGCTGAAGTACGGCCAGAACCGGGAGCGGAGCCTGGCCGGCATCAAGCGCGTGTCCAAGCCCGGTCTCCGGGTGTACGCCAAGTCGGACGGGCTCCCGCGGGTGCTCGGCGGGCTGGGCGTGGCGATCATTTCGACGTCCCAGGGGCTGCTCACCGACCGGCAGGCCCGCAAGCGGAGCGTTGGCGGGGAAGTCCTCGCCTTCGTCTGGTAACGGGAGACAGGTAGAAATGTCGCGTATTGGACGTAAGTCGATCTCGGTGCCCTCCGGCGTCGACATCACGATCGAGGGCCAGACCGTCAAGGTCAAGGGCCCGAAGGGCGAGCTGAGCCACACGCTCGCCGAGCCGATCTCCGCGGAGCGGGGCGAGGACGGGCAGCTGCACGTCAACCGGCCGAACGACGAGCGCAAGGCCAAGGAGCTGCACGGCCTGAGCCGTACCCTGGTCGCCAACATGATCGTCGGGGTGACCGAGGGCTACCGCAAGAGCCTGGAGATCGCCGGCACCGGTTACCGGGTCACCGCCAAGGGCAAGGACCTGGAGTTCGCGCTCGGGTTCTCGCACCCGGTCCTGGTGCAGGCGCCGGACGGCATCACCTTCACGGTGGAGCGGCCGACGCTGTTCCACGTGGCCGGCATCGACAAGCAGCAGGTCGGTGAGGTCGCCGCCAACATCCGGAAGATCCGCCCGCCGGAGCCCTACAAGGGCAAGGGCGTCAAGTACCAGGGCGAGGTCATCCGCCGCAAGGCCGGAAAGGCAGGTAAGAAGTGAGCGCCACGCTGCTCAAGCGCCGCCGCGGCGTCGCCGCCAAGCGCGCCGTCGGCCGTGCGCGTCGACACTTCCGGGTCCGCAAGAACGTCAGCGGCACCGCCGAGCGTCCCCGCCTGGTGGTCACCCGCTCGCTGCGGCACATCGTCGCCCAGATCGTCGATGACACCAAGGGTCACACCCTGGCGTCGGCCTCGACCCTGGACGCGTCGCTGCGCGGTGCGGAGGGCGACAAGAGCGCCCTGGCCGGCAAGGTCGGCAGCCTGCTCGCCGAGCGGGCCAAGGCCGCCGGCGTCTCCAAGGTCGTCTTCGACCGTGGTGGCAACCGGTACGCGGGGCGGGTCGCCGCGCTTGCCGACGCCGCCCGCGAAGCCGGGCTCGAGTTCTAGAAACCCCGTCACGAGAGATAAGGAAGGCTGCTGATGCCAGGTCAACAGCGCCGTGGCGGCGGGTCCGGTGGCAACGAGGGTGGTCGCCGCGACAACCGCCGTGAGGGCGGCCGCGGAAACGCGCCCGTCGAGAAGACCCCGCACCTCGAGCGGGTCGTCGCGATCAACCGCGTCGCCAAGGTCGTGAAGGGTGGTCGTCGCTTCAGCTTCACCGCCCTGGTGATCGTGGGCGACGGCGACGGCACGGTCGGCGTGGGCTACGGAAAGGCCAAGGAGGTGCCCGCGGCGATCGCCAAGGGCGTCGAGGAGGCCAAGAAGCACTTCTTCAAGGTGCCGCGGATCGGCCAGTCGATCCCGCACCCGATCCAGGGTGAGGCCGCGGCCGGTGTGGTGCTGCTCAAGCCGGCGTCCGCCGGTACGGGCGTCATCGCCGGTGGCCCGGTGCGTGCCGTGCTGGAGTGCGCGGGCATCCACGACGTGCTCTCCAAGAGCCTCGGCTCGTCCAACCCGATCAACATCGTGCACGCCACGGTGGCGGCGCTGAAGGGGCTCGAGTCCCCGGAGGCCGTCGCGGCCCGTCGTGGCCTGCCGGTGGAGGACGTCGCGCCGGCCGCCATGCTGGCGTCGCGGGCGGGGGTGGCGTCCTGATGGCACGCCTGAAGGTCACCCAGATCCGGTCCGAGATCGGGCGGAAGCAGAACCAGCGGCACTCGCTGCGTTCGCTCGGCCTGAAGCGGATCAATGACGTGGTGGTCAAGGAGGACCGTCCCGAGATTCGGGGCATGATCTTCACGGTCAGCCACCTCGTGAAGGTCGAGGAGGTCGAGTAATGACGATCAAGGTTCACCATCTCCGTCCGGCCCCGGGCGCCAAGACCGCGAAGACCCGGGTGGGTCGCGGTGAGGGCTCCAAGGGCAAGACCGCCGGTCGCGGCACCAAGGGCTCCAAGGCCCGCAAGAACATCTCGGCGGCGTTCGAGGGTGGGCAGATGCCCATCCACATGCGCCTGCCGAAGATGAAGGGCTTCAAGAACAAGTTCAAGGTCGTCTTCCAGGTGGTCAACCTGGACCGGCTCGCCGAACTGTTCCCCAACGGCGGCCAGGTCGGCCCGCTGGAGCTGGTCGAGGCCGGCGCGGTCCGCAAGGGCCACCCGGTCAAGATCCTCGGCACCGGCGACCTCGGCGGCGTGACCCTCCAGGTGTCGGCGCAGGCGTTCAGCGCGTCGGCCAAGGAGAAGATCACCGCTGCCGGCGGCTCGGTCACCGAGCTGTAGGTCAGGCAGACCATGGCGCCCGCTCAGTTCTTCGTGACTGGGCGGGCGCCCTGGTCTACCCGGAGCGTGTGCGCCGGGTAACATCGGATTCGGTTTATGTAGCCGGGCACACCTGCCCGGAGCGGGATCGGGCTGTTAGAGTCCCTTCCCAGCCATGGATATCGGGCACTCGCCCGGCACCCACCCCACCCGCCAGGGACCACCACCGGGCGGCCCGCGCGCAGGAGGAAGAAGTTGCTGTCCGCCTTTCTCAGTGCGTTCCGTACGCCTGACCTGCGCAAGAAGCTGCTGTTCACAGTAGGCATCATCGCGGTCTACCGGCTCGGCGCCACTCTGCCCAGCCCCGGCGTCTCGTACGGCAACGTGCAGAAGTGTCTCGACAGTCTGCAGGGCCAGAACACGGGCGTGCTCAACCTGCTCGACCTGTTCTCCGGCGGCGCGCTGTTGCAGCTCTCGGTCTTCGCGCTGGGCATCATGCCCTACATCACCGCGTCGATCATCCTGCAACTGCTGACGGTGGTCATCCCCCGGCTGGAGCAGCTCCGCAAGGAGGGCCAGGCCGGCCAGGCGAAGATCACCCAGTACACCCGCTACCTGACCCTCGGCCTGGGCATCCTCCAGTCGTCGGCGTTCGTGGCGCTGGCCCGTTCCGGCCAGCTGTTCCAGAACCGCTGCGACCAGTTCCCGATCGTGCCCGAGGGCACCGGCATCCCGGACTGGCTGACCCTCGGCATCCTGGTCATGACGATGACCGCCGGCACCGGCATGGTGATGTGGCTCGGTGAGCTGATCACCGACCGGGGCGTCGGCAACGGCATGTCCGTCCTGATCTTCACCTCGATCGCGGCCCGTCTCCCCAGCGAAGGCTGGAAGATCAAGACCAACGAGGGCTGGGGCAAGTTCGCCCTCGTGCTCGCCCTGGTCCTGGTGGTCATCACCGCGGTCTGCTTCATCGAGCAGGCGCAGCGCCGCATCCCGGTGCAGTACGCCAAGCGGATGATCGGCCGGCGGATGTACGGCGGCACCTCCACCTACATCCCGCTGAAGGTGAACCAGGCCGGTGTCATCCCGGTCATCTTCGCCTCGTCGCTGCTCTACCTGCCGCAGCTGGCGCTCCAGTTCTTCGACCAGAACGACCCGGGCAAGACCCAGGCCTGGATCCAGAACAACATCGTGCAGGCCGACGCGCCGCTGCACATCGTGATCTACTTCCTGTTGATCATCTTCTTCACGTACTTCTACGTGTCGATCACGTTCAACCCGACCGAGGTCGCGGACAACATGAAGAAGTACGGCGGCTTCGTGCCGGGCATCCGCCCCGGCAAGCCGACCGCCGACTACCTCGACTTCATCCTCAGCCGGATCACCCTGCCGGGCGCGCTCTACCTGGGTATCGTGGCGGTCCTGCCGAACTTCTTCTTCATCTGGCTGAACAGCCAGCAGTTCCAGAACTTCCCGTTCGGCGGCACCGCTGTGCTCATCATGGTCGGCGTCGGTCTGGAGACCGTGAAGCAGATCGAGAGCCAACTCATGCAGCGGAACTACGAAGGGTTCCTGCGGTAGATGCGACTCGTTCTGGTTGGCCCGCCGGGCGCGGGCAAGGGCACACAGGCGGAGTTCATCGCCGCACACCTCTCGGTGCCGAAGATCTCGACCGGTGACATCTTCCGGGCCAACGTCTCCCAGGGGACGCCCCTGGGAGTCGAGGCGAAGCGGTACATGGACGCGGGCAAGCTGGTCCCGGACGAGGTGACCATCAACATGGTCCGGGACCGGCTCGCCGAGCCGGACGCCTCCGAGGGCTTCCTGCTCGACGGCTTCCCGCGCACCACCCCGCAGGCCGCCGCGCTGGACAAGCTCCTCGCCGACCTGGGCACCGCGCTGGATCTGGTGCTGGAACTGGTCGTCGACGACGACGAGGTGATCCGGCGGCTCTCCGGCCGGCGTACCTGTCGGGGCTGCGGCAAGATCTGGCACGTCGAGTTCGACGCCCCCAGCCGGGAGGGTGTCTGCGACCGGTGCGGCGCCGAGCTGTTCCAGCGCGACGACGACAAGCCGGAGACCATCGCGGCCCGGCTCCGCGAATACGCCGACAAGACCGCGCCGCTTGTCGACTACTACGGCGCGCAGAACAAGCTGGTCGGGATCGACGCCACCGGCCCGGTGGAGGACGTCACCGTCCGCGCGATCGACGCGCTGCGCTCGTACGGCGGCTGACCTCCCGCCGGGGCCCGGCGGATAGAGTGCGAACAGCGGGGTACGCGACGTGCCCCGCTGTTTCGCTGTGCAAAGCAACGAAAGGTGACCGCTCCATGCGCCGTGCCCAGCTGGACATCCAGCTGAAGACCCCTGACCAGATCCAGAAGATGCGGGCCGCCGGCCTGGTGGTCGCCGAGGCCCTGCGCCGGATGAGCGCGGCGGTCGCCCCCGGGGTGAGTACGGCCGACCTCGACGCCATCGCCGAGGCGACCATCCGCGAGGCGGGCGCGATCCCGTCCTTCAAGGGCTACCACGGCTTCCCCGCCTCGATCTGCTCGTCGGTCAACGAGCAGGTGGTGCACGCGATCCCCGCCGCCGACCAGGTGCTCAGGGAGGGCGACCTGATCTCGATCGACTGCGGCGCGGTGCTGGACGGCTGGCACGGCGACGCGGCGGTCACCGTCGGGGTGGGCGAGGTCGACCCGGCGCTGCTGAAGATGGCCTCGGTCGCCGAGGACGCCATGTGGGCCGGGATCGCCGCCGCCGCGCGGGGGGCCGCGAACGGCCGTGGCCGGCTCACCGACATCTCGCACGCCGTCGAGACCGCCGTCCGTCGGGGTGGCCGGTACGGCATCGTCGACGGCTACGGCGGCCACGGCATCGGCACCGAGATGCACCAGGACCCGCACGTGCTCAACCACGGCCGGCCCGGCAAGGGGCCACGCCTGGTGCCGGGCATGGCGCTGGCGATCGAGCCGATGATCACGATGGGTTCCCCGCGTACCGTCGAGTTGTCCGACGGGTGGACCGTGGTCACCCGGGACCGGTCGATGGCGGTGCACGTCGAGCACTCGATGGCGCTGCTGGAGGACGGGGTCTGGGTGCTGACCGCGTTCGACGGCGGGCGGGCGCGGCTCGGCGATCTGGTGACCGCCCGGCAGCCGGCCGACTCCCCGGCCACCTGACCCGTCACCTCGGCACCCGCACGCGGGATGGTTCTCGGGCTGGCGGTGTCCGGGTGGTGCGGTGTCCGGGTGGTGTGGTGTCGAGGCGTGCCGGTCTCGGTGGTTCACGCCGCCGTGGCCCGTTGCCGGCGGGCCGTGCCAGTTGACCACCCCGGGTCCTTTCGAGCTGATGACGTTGACGACTCAACCGTCGGCCGGGGGAGGAAACCGGCAACCTAGCTATCGGTCCGCACCGGCAATCAGCATTCTGGCTCTCGGCCGGGGGCGGGAACCGGGGTCCCGGGTGTCGGTCGAGGGAGAGAACCGGCTCCCGGGTGTCGGCCGGGGGCCCGTGGTCGGGCAGGAAGGGAACCGGCATCCCGGTGGTCGGGGAGGCGACGTCGATCTCGGCCGCCGGCCGGGGAGCGGACGTGCTCCCGACCGTCGGCGGAGGGGAGGCGTCGGCGGAGTACGGGCGTGAAGCCCACCCGGGGGACGGAAGAGGGACGTGAATCGCTGATGTCATCAGGTCGAAAGGACCCGGGGACGGATGCGGTGGGGGAGAGGCGGTCACCGGTGAGAGGAGACGGGCCTCGTGGGAAAGGGTCGGGGCGGCCCGTTGACCCCCTGAGGGCCGTTACCGGGAGGAACCGCCCGCTAGCCGCCGGCCGGGCTGGTCGGGGCCGGTGCGCCAGCCGGGTCAGCGTCGGCCAGCGGTGGCGGTGGCGGTGTGACCCCCGGTCCGGCAGTCGCCCTGTGGCCCGGTGGGCGGTTACGGGTTCGGCGGCGGTGGACCCGTGGTGTCATGCTTGCCGGCATGGAGGGGCGCGTCGGCATGGAGGGTCGGGACCGGATGCGGGCGGCGGACGCCGACCGGGAGGCGACGGCGGAACGGCTCCGGGTCGCCCTGGAAGAGGGTCGGCTCGACCTGCACGAGTACGACGAGCGCCTGCAACAGACGTACGGGGCGAAGACGTATGCGGAGCTGGACGCGGTACTGGCTGATCTGCCGGGGCCGGCGTCTGCGGAGCGCTCCGCGCTGACCCCGCTCGGCCCACAGGCCCCGCCGGTGCCCGGACCCGGGGCGTCGGTGCCCGACCGGGAGGTGCCGCCGGGGCCGCCGGTGACCGGGGACACCGTGGTCGGGAAGCCGGTGCCCGCGGGTGCCGGCTCCGGCCGGTGGCCGGTCGAGGTGTGGGTGCCCTGGCTGCGGGTGGCGGCCCTGCTCACCGCGATCTGGGCGATCTCCTCGGTCGGCAGCCGGGAACTGCTGTTCTACTGGCCGGTCTGGGCGCTCGGCCCATGGGGTGTCCTGCTGCTCCTCCGCACTGCGGGCGGGATGGCCGGTGCCGCTCCCGCGCGGGACCGCCGGCGGACGGCCCGCGACATCCGGCGGCGGAAGCGCCGGCACTACCGCTGACAGCTGGGTGTTGCGCGGGTGGTGCCCGGTTTTGTCCGGGTGGGTGACACCACCGGTGGCCGGTTTGGCGACCACCAGTGGGCGGGCGTACACTTTCAGATCGGCGCACAGCGTCCACTCCGGCATGCCCACCACGCGCTTCGGTGGGAGCCCGGAGCCGCGGCTGGCGCGGGTCCCCGACGACCGTCGGAAGGCCCGTGTAAGACGTTGTGGGTCGTCCGGAACAACCGACGTCAGGACAGCGGAGTACATGCCGAAAAAAGACGGAGCCATCGAGATCGAGGGTCGGGTCATCGAGCCTCTGCCGAACGCCATGTTCCGGGTGGAACTCGCGAACGGCCACAAGGTGCTGGCTCACATCAGCGGCAAGATGCGGCAGCACTACATCCGCATCCTGCCGGAGGACCGGGTCGTCGTCGAACTCTCGCCGTACGACCTGACCCGCGGGCGCATCGTCTACCGCTACAAGTAAAGCCTGACGGCGGCCGGGAAGTCCCCGTGTCCGTCTTCGACGTCCGGAGTCGTGGTCACCGCGTCGCCGGGCCGGATGGGAAGTAAGGCAACCGTGAAGGTCAAGCCGAGCGTCAAGAGGATCTGCAACAAGTGCCGGGTTATCCGCCGGCACGGCCGGGTCATGGTGATCTGCACCGACCCGCGCCACAAGCAGCGCCAGGGCTGATCCGAGCCCGCTCTCCGTGTGACGGAGGGCGGCGGACCAATCCGGGTCGCGCAGATCCGACGACAACACGTCACCAGCTCGTCCCAGCCGCGGAACGTACGCACGCGTACCTTCTCGTGGCCAACCCCCGGTCGGAGGCCGGGGCCCGCTCGGGCAGCGGCCGTCCGGTCGCCGGCGCACGACGCGCCGGAGCCGGAACAGGTCGGTAGCGGGGTGGGACGGGTCCACACCTCCGCCACACATCACGAGGAGTACGCCCGCACATGGCACGTCTAGTCGGCGTGGATCTCCCCCGCGAGAAGCGGATGGAGATCGCGCTCACCTACATCTTCGGGGTCGGTCGCACCCGCGCCCAGGAGACGCTCGCCGCTACCGGCATCTCGCCGGACAAGCGCGCTCGGGACCTCACGGACGAGGAGCTCGTTCAGCTCCGCGACCACATCGAGGCGAACTACAAGGTTGAAGGCGACCTGCGCCGCGAGGTCGCCGCCGACATCCGCCGCAAGGTCGAGATCGGCTGCTACGCCGGCATCCGGCACCGCCGGGGCCTGCCCGTGCGCGGCCAGCGGACCCGCACCAACGCGCGGACCCGCAAGGGCCCGAAGCGGACCGTGGCCGGCAAGAAGAAGCCCGGCAAGAAGTAATTCCCACGCCGGCGCCCAGGCCAAGAGCCAGCAGCCGATCGAGAACCCATACAGGAGCGCAGAAGACTTATGCCACCGAAGGCTCGTGCCGGAGCCGCAGTCAAGAAGGTCCGGCGCAAGGAACGCAAGAACGTCGCCCACGGGCAGGCGCACATCAAGAGCACGTTCAACAACACCATCGTGTCCATCACGGACCCGACCGGTGCGGTCATCTCCTGGGCCTCCGCCGGCCAGGTGGGCTTCAAGGGCTCCCGCAAGTCGACCCCGTTCGCCGCGCAGCTGGCCGCCGAGGCCGCCGCGCGCCGGGCGATGGAGCACGGCATGCGCAAGGTCGACGTGTTCGTCAAGGGTCCCGGCTCCGGCCGGGAGACCGCCATCCGTTCGCTGCAGGCCGTCGGGCTGGAGGTCGGCCAGATCGCCGACGTCACCCCGCAGCCGCACAACGGGTGCCGTCCGCCGAAGCGTCGCCGGGTCTGAGAGGTTAGAGAGAGATGGCTCGTTACACCGGTGCTGACTGCCGCCGTTGCCGGCGGGAGAAGATGAAGCTGTTCCTCAAGGGCAGCAAGTGCGATGGCCCGAAGTGCCCGTTCGAGTCCCGGCCGTTCCCGCCCGGGCAGCACGGCCGTGGCCGCACGAAGGAGACGGAGTACCTGCTCCAGCTCCGCGAGAAGCAGAAGGCCCGCCGCGTGTACGGCGTGCTGGAGAAGCAGTTCCGCGGGTACTACGAGGAGGCCGTGGCCAAGCAGGCCAAGACCGGTGAGGTCCTCCTGCAGATCCTGGAGTCGCGGCTCGACAACGTGGTCTACCGGGCCGGGTACGCGCACTCCCGGGACATGGCCCGCCAGCTTGTCAAGCACGGTCACTTCACCGTGAACGGCAAGAAGGTCGACATCCCGTCGTACCGCGTCAAGGAGCACGACATCATCGAGGTCCGGGGCAAGAGCAAGGAGCTCACCCCGTTCATCGTGGCGCAGGCCCAGGCCGGCTCGAAGACCGTCCCGGCGTGGCTGGAGGCGATCCCGAGCCAGATGAAGGTCCTGGTGCACTCGCTCCCGGCCCGCCAGGTGATCGACACCCAGGTCCAGGAGCAGCTGATCGTCGAGCTCTACTCCAAGTAAGGGCTCGTTGCGGTGGCCCGTCCTGCGGGGCGGGCCACCGGAACAGTTTGTGTCGTGGGCGTCATATAGCGGGCGTCCCGGAAGAGAAGAGAAGAAATGCTCATCAGCCAGCGACCGTCTCTCTCCGAAGAGTCGATCAACGAGACCCGCTCCCGGTTCACCATCGAGCCGCTGGAGCCCGGCTTCGGCTACACCCTGGGCAACTCGCTGCGGCGTACGCTGCTGTCGTCCATCCCGGGTGCCGCGGTCACCTCGATCAAGATCGACGGTGTGCTGCACGAGTTCACCACGATCCCCGGGGTCAAGGAGGACGTCGTCGAGCTCGTCATGAACATCAAGGAGCTCTGCGTCAGCTCCGAGCACGACGAGCCGGTCAGCATGTACCTGCGTAAGCAGGGGCCGGGCGACGTGACCGCCGGTGACATCCAGCCCCCGGCCGGTGTCTCGGTGCACAACCCCGACCTCAAGCTCGCCACCCTCAACGGCAAGGGCCGGCTCGACATGGAGCTGACCGTCGAGCGGGGTCGCGGCTACGTGACGGCGGCGCAGAACAAGCAGGCCGGCGCCGAGATCGGCCGGATCCCGGTCGACTCGATCTACTCGCCGGTGCTGAAGGTGACGTACCGCGTCGAGGCGACCCGTGTCGAGCAGCGGACCGACTTCGACCGGCTGATCATCGACGTCGAGACCAAGCCGTCGATGGGCCCGCGTACCGCGCTGGCCTCCGCCGGTTCGACGCTGGTCGAGCTGTTCGGGCTGGCCCGGGAGCTGGACGAGACCGCCGAGGGCATCGACATCGGGCCGTCCCCGCAGGACGCCCAGCTGGCGGCCGACCTCGCCCTGCCGATCGAGGAACTGGACCTCACCGTCCGCTCCTACAACTGCCTCAAGCGCGAGGGCATCAACTCCGTTGGTGAGCTGATCGGGCGTACCGAGGCCGACCTCCTCGACATCCGCAACTTCGGTCAGAAGTCGATCGACGAGGTCAAGATGAAGCTCGCCGGGATGGGTCTGGGGCTGAAGGACTCGGCCCCGAACTTCGACCCGGCACACGTCGTGGACGCCTTCGGCGAGGCCGACTACGACACCGACGACTATCGCGAGACCGAGCAGCTCTAGTCCGCGCTGCCGCCACACCTGAGGAGCACCAAGCATGCCCACGCCCACCAAGGGCCCCCGCCTCGGCGGCAGCCCCGCGCACGAGCGGCTGATGCTGGCCAACCTGGCCACCGCGCTGTTCCAGCACGGCAAGATCCAGACCACCGAGACGAAGGCCCGGCGGCTGCGTCCGCTGGCCGAGCAGCTCATCACCAAGGCCAAGCGCGGCGACCTCGCCTCGCGGCGGCGGGTGCTGGGCGTCGTCAAGGACAAGGACGTGGTCTACTCCCTGTTCGACCAGATCGCGCCCCGGTACGCCAACCGCAACGGTGGCTACACCCGGATCGTGAAGACCGGCCCGCGCAAGGGCGACGCCGCTCCGATGGCGATCATCGAGCTGGTGGAGGAGCTTCAGGTCGCCGAGCCGAAGGCGAACAAGAAGACCGCCGCCCGCAAGAGCGCCCAGCAGGACAAGGTCGAGGCCCTGGCCCCGGCCGAGGAGACCCCGGCGGCCCCGGCCGACCAGGACTCCGAGGCGCCGGTCTCGGCGTCCGGTGACACCGCCGCCGCCCGCGAGGACAGCGACGAGGCCACCGAGGCCACCGAGAACAAGGCCTGAGCAACGGCAGCACCGTCGGGCCCGGCATCCCTTCCTGGGGTGCCGGGCCCGACGTCGTGAACGGGAGGTACGAGGTGGACGAGCGGACCCGGCTACGGCTGGACGTCGCGTACGACGGCACCGACTTCTCCGGCTGGGCCGCCCAGCCGACCCGGCGCACCGTGGCCGGGGTGCTGGTCGAGGCGCTGGACCTGGTGCTCGGGGCGGGCACCGTGACCGGCCTGACGGTGGCCGGTCGGACCGACGCCGGGGTGCACGCCACCGGGCAGGTCTGCCACCTCGACCTGCCCGCCGCCGTCTGGGCGGAGCACCGGGAGCGGCTGCTGCGCCGGTTGGCCCGACTGCTCCCCGGTGACGTCCGGGTACGGGCGATGACCGAGGTGCCCGCCGACTTCGACGCCCGCTTCTCGGCGACCTTCCGCCGCTACGAGTACCGGGTGACCGACGCCCCGTGGGGTGCCGAGCCGCTGCGGCGGCGCGACACCCTCGCCTGGCCCCGGACGTTGGACCCGGCCGCCCTGAACGTCGCGGCGGCCGGCCTGGTCGGGGAACACGACTTCGCCGCGTACTGCCGGCGCAAGGAGAACGCCACGACGGTGCGCGAGGTGACCCGGCTGGACTGGCGACGGGACCCCGACGGCATCCTGGTCGCCACCGTGCAGGCCGACGCGTTCTGCCAGGCGATGGTGCGCAGCCTGGTGGGGGCGATGCTGACCGCCGGGGACGGTCGACGTCCGGTCGGCTGGCCGGCCGGGCTGCTCGTCCGCCGGGAACGTTCCAGCGAGGTGACGGTCGCCCCGGCGCACGGGTTGACCCTGGTGGCCGTCGGCTATCCGGACGACCCGGCCGACTACGCCGACCGCGCCGACCGGACCCGCCGGTTGCGGCTCCCGGTGGAGTCCTAGCCGGTCGGCCCGTGCTGTCGGCGGGCGGCGGCGCCGCGCTGGCGGGCCGACTCGTAGAGCACGACGGTCGCGGCGGCCGCCGCGTTCAGGGAGCTGGCGGCCCCGGACATCGGGACCCGGACGAGCTGGTCGCAGGCGTCCCGCCAGCCGACGCTGAGACCGGTGGTCTCGTTGCCGATCAGGGTCAGCGTGGGTTGCGTGAAGTCGTACCCGGTGACATCCAGGACGGCGTGCTCGTCGGCACCCGCGATGCCGATGCGGACACCGCCGGCGCGCAGGTCGGCGACCCAGGACAGCACCGTCTGGTGGGCGGGCACCCGGACCACGGGCAGCGCGAACAGTGAACCGGTGCTCGCCCGCACCGCCTTCGGGTCGTACACGTCGGCGGCATGGCCGGTGACGATGACGCCGGACGCGCCGAAGGCGTCCGCGGACCGGATGAGTGTCCCGATGTTGCCGGGGCTGGTGGGCCTGTCGAACACGACGGTGAGCATGGTCGGTCCGGCCGGGATGCGGCACAGGTCGTCCTCCGGCAGGGCGACCACGGCCAGCAGTTCCGGCACCGTGTCCGCCTTGCCGCCCAGCTCGTGCATCAGTTCGGGGGAGACGGCGTACCTCTCGGCCCGGACGGTGTCCAGGGTGTCGCGGGCCCAGCCGGACAACCGGACGTCGGCGTCGTACAGCAACTCCCGGACGTGCCAGCCGTGTTCGACGGCCATGGCGATCGGGCGTACGCCCTGCACGAGGAACTCGCCGCGACGCTGCCGCTTGGTCCGGTTGCGGAGCAGCGCCTCCCACTGCTGGAATCGCGCGTTGCGGCCACTCACCCGCCCCCTCACCGGTGTTCCCGCCTCCCCGGTACCTCCGGATCGGGGGTGTCGTGCCCGAGCCCCCGGCGGATCGCGATCTCCACGGGCGAGTACGCGCCGTCGGGCCGTTCCAGCTCGTACGGTGCCGCCGGCATCAGCGGCGGCTGGGCCATGAAGCGCGGCCGCGTACCGTGGTGCGGCTGCGCCGCGTGCACCAGGAACGGATGGCAGAGGAAGACGTCGCCCGGGGACCCGGTGGCCAGGGCGACCGGCCGGTGGTCCGACGCCGCCACCAGTTCGGGCGCGAGGTCGAGCCCGCTCGCCCCGTCCTCCCCGTACCGCTGGAGCACCTTCGGTACGTCGAGGTGGGAGCCGACCCTGATCCGGGTCGGCGCGTCCTCGTCACCGACCTCGCTGAACAGGAACAGCATCAGCAGGGCCCGACCCCGGGAGCGGACGTTCGTGAAGTACCAGTCCGCGCCCTCCGGCAGGTAGCTGCCCTCGATGTGCCAGCCCGCGTCGTCCGGCTCGTCCCGGTGCGGGAACCGCAACGGGAAGGTGCCCAGCGAGTAGCGCGGCTCCCAGCGTCCCGCGCCGACGAGCAGGTCGTACGCGTGATGGAGGTACGGGGAGTTGGGCGCGGCGGCGAACGGCCCCTGCGCCATGCCGGGCACCCAGTGCACGGGCTGCGTCCAGGTGGCCGGGTCGTCTGGGTCGCAGCCCGTCTCCCGCCACAGCAGCCGTGCGCAAAGCGCGGCCACACGCGGCGCGACGGCGCCCGCCACCTTCACGAAGCCGTCGTGGAGGAACCGGGATACCAGTGTCGTGTCGTCCATGCGCCCATCGTGGGGCGGCACCGGGCCCGGTCGCCCGACACTTTCCGCTCCACTTCTGTCGGGTGTGCCGCCTGCGCGCCGGCCCACGATACGAAAGGCCGGGTCATCCGGTAGCACGGCTCAGGTTCCGCCCACCGCCGAAGGGAACGAAGGCATGGAAACCCGCATCGTCGGCCGTCCCGCATTCCGGCTCGTGGGGCACGCCGCCCGGGTTCCCTTGATCCACCGGGGCGTCAACCCGTACATCCAGCGGCACGTCGCGGCGCTGCCGGCGGGGGAGCACCTGCGCCTGAAGGCGCTCGGCGATGCCGAGCCGGGTGGCCTGCTCGCGGTCTGCGACGACCTCGACGCGGACTACGACGAGGGGAGCGAGCTGACGTACCTGCACGGGGTCGCCGTGTCCCGCAGCACGCCGGTCCCGGCCGACCTGGACGTCATCGAGGTCCCGGCGGGCCGTTGGGTGGTCATCCGGGTGGCGGGGCCGCATCCGCAGATCCTGCAGAGGACCTGGGCCACTGCCGCAACGGGGTGGTTTCCGTTCAACCCGTGGCGGCTGCGGCCGGGCCCGGAGATCGTCGCGGTGCCCGGCCCGACGGACGACCTCGGCAGTCCGACCCGCGAACTCTGGTTGCCCGTCGAACCGGCGTAGCGACCGGGCCCGCCGCCGGCCAGTCCCGGGCCGGCTCCTCAGACGCAGGCCCGGCCGCTCCGGCCGGGCCTGCGTCGCCGGCGGTCAGTCGCCGGGCAGTTCGTCGGTGTCCGGGTCGTCGCCGCGCGGGGAGGCGGTGGGCGTCCGGCGGGTCCCGGCGGACGGGGTGGCCGAGGCGCCGGTGGCCTTCGCGGTGGGCTGGTCCACGCTGACGCCGGCCGCGCGGCGGTCCAGCACCCCCTTGTCGAGGTGCAGCTCGATCAGGTCGTAGATGATCTCGCGGACGGTACGGTCACCGGCCGGGACGGCACCGGCGTCGTCCCGGGTGACCAGGCAGTAGGCGACGTAGTGGCCGCGTACCTGCCAGGCGACGCGGGCGGCGGCGGTGGCGACCGACTCGGTGTCGTCCCCGGCGGGCATGCCCCGGAACCGGCCGCGCCGGTCGTCGAGCAGCGGCCTGATCCGCTCCCGGACGCGTTGCGCGGTGGCCAGGTCGGTCAGGTTGAACAGACCGGCGGTGAGCAGGTGGTCGCCGTCGGGGGAGCGCAGGGTGGCCCGGACCACCTGGCTGCACCCGAGGGTGACCAGCAGGTCGGCGATCTCACCGGTGGCGGCCACGGCGCAGTTCGCGCCGGACTGGGTCTTGAGCACCTGGTATTCGTGCCGGTCGACGCCGACGACCAGGGTCTTGCCGGGGAAGACCTCCTTGGCGGTCAACGGCTGCCGGTCGGAGTCCCGGGAGTCCAGGGGGCCGGTAGCGGTCTGGTCGGCCGGGGCGGTGCTCGCCGACGCCGTCGGCGCGGCCCCGGTCTGCCCCGGATCGTCGGTGGCGGAGCGGTCGATGAGCAGCAGGGCCCCGCCGATGCCGCAGAGGCCGAGCAGCATCAGCACCGCCGCCCCGCCGACGGCGATCTGCCAGAGCCGGCCGCCCCGGGCGTCGGCGGAGCGGCGGGACCGGGAGCGCTCCGGCGTGGACGTCGGGGCGGGCACCTGGACGGCGGAGCGGATCGGGACGGGATCGGCCTCCGGCGGCGTCGGCCGGCTGGTCCGGGGCAGGGAGGGGGCCGGGAAGCGGGACGGGGAGGGCCCGGCCGGTGCGGTCGGGCCGGGTTGGAACAGCGGCAGGTCCGCCCCGGGCCGCGGGTTCTCCTCAAACGCGTCCTCAGCGGACTCGTACCGATATACCATGTCGCCCAGAGTAGGGTCCATTGCCCCTTTAGGGGATAATATCGGGAAATACCGCGCGTGGCGCGTCGGGTCCACCGGACCGTCCACCCCGGCGGCCCGCCGGGCACACCGACCGCCGACGACGGGACCGGTACGGGCCGGTGGAACAATGCCCCGGTGACCGGCGACCACTACTTCACCCCGGAGCCCAGCGCCCCGGCCCACCCCCGCGAGGTCGAGTTCCACGTCGCCGGGCGCGACTACACGCTCGCCTCCGCCAGCGGGGTCTTCTCCGCCGCCCGGCTCGACCCCGGCACCGCCGTACTGCTGCGCAAGGCCGAGCTGCCGACCGCCGGCACCGGCGGTCACCTGCTCGACATCGGCTCCGGATTCGGGCCGATCAGCTGCGTGCTGGCCGACCTCGCACCGACCGCCACCGTGTGGGCGGTCGACGTCAACGCGCGGGCCCGCGAGCTGACCGCCACGAACGCCGCCCGCGTCGACGCCGCCGACCGCGTCCACGCGGTCGCCCCGGACGAGGTGCCGGCCGAGGTCACCTTCACCCAGATCTGGTCCAACCCGCCGATCCACATCGGCAAACCCGAACTGCACGGGCTGCTGCGCCGCTGGCTGCCCCGGCTCGCCCCGGACGGCGTCGGCTGGCTGGTGGTGGCCCGGCACCTCGGCGGCGACTCGCTGCACCGCTGGCTGGGCGACGAGGGCTTCGCGGTGACCCGGCAGGCCAGCCAGAAGGGCTACCGGGTGCTGCGGGTCACCCGGTAATCGAGTGTCGCCCGGCCCCACGCCTCGGGCAGGATGCCGGCGTGGGATACGTGGACGTGGCAGCGGTTGGGCACATCCTCCCGGACGGCCGGGAACTCTTCGCCGACGTGTCGTTCCGGGTCGGTGAGGGCGCCAAGGTCGCCCTGGTCGGGCCGAACGGCGCCGGCAAGACGACGCTGCTGCGGATGGTCGCCGGTGACCTGCCGGTGCGTACCGGGGCGATCGCCCGCTCCGGTGGGCTCGGCGTGATGCGGCAGTTCATCGGCATGATCGGCGACGAGTCGACGCTGGCCGACCTGGCCCTGTCGCTGGCCCCACCGGCGCTGCGCGCGGCCGGCCACCGGCTCGCCGACACCGAACGGGCCATGCGCGGAGCCGAGCTGCGCGGCAAGTACAGCACCGCCGCCGGCAAGGCCCAACTGGCGTACGCCGACGCGCTGGCCGCCTGGGGCGAGGCCGGCGGGTACGACGCCGAGGTGCTCTTCGACACCGTCACCACCACCGTGCTCGACCTGCCCTGGGACGCCTCCCGGGACCGGCCGGTACGCACCCTGTCCGGCGGGCAGCAGAAGCGCTTCGCCCTGGAGCTGCTGCTGCGCGGCCCCGACGAGGTGCTGCTGCTCGACGAGCCGGACAACTTCCTCGACGTGCCCGGCAAACGCTGGCTGGAGCAGCGGCTGCGCGAGTCCACCAAGTCGGTGCTGTACGTCTCGCACGACCGGGAACTGCTCGCGCACACCGCGGACCGGGTGGTCGCCGTCGAAGGGGGCAGCGCCTGGGTGCACCCGGGAGGCTTCGCGAGCTGGCACGACGCCCGCACGGCCCGGCACGCCCGCCTCGACGAGCTGCGCCGCCGCTGGGACGAGGAGCACCAGAAGCTGCGCGAGCTGATGCTGATGTACAAGCAGAAGGCCGCGTACAACGACGGGCTCGCCTCCCGCTACCAGGCGGCGCAGACCCGGCTGCGCAAGTTCGAGGAGGCCGGGCCGCCGCCCGTACCGCCGAAGGACCAGGACATCCGGATGAAGCTGGCCGGCGGGCGGACCGGCAAGCGCGCGGTCATCTGCGAACAGCTCGAACTGGACGGCCTGACCTACCCGTTCGACCTGGAGCTGTGGTACGGCGACCGGGTGGCGGTGCTCGGTGCCAACGGCACCGGCAAGTCGCACTTCCTGCGCCTGCTGGCCCGGGGCGGCACCGACCCCGACCCGGCCAACGGCCCGGTGGACGGGGCCGCCGCCCTGGCCCCGGTGGCGCACGGCGGAACGGCCCGGTTGGGTGCCCGGGTCCGGCCGGGGCACTTCTCGCAGACCCACGACCGGCCGGAGCTGATGGCGAAGACCCTGGTCGAGGCGCTGTGGCGCGGCGACGAGCACCGGGCCGGGATGGACCGGCACGCGGCGATGGCGGCGCTGAGCCGCTACGAGCTGGCCGGCCAGGGCGACCAGCGGTTCGGCACCCTCTCCGGCGGCCAGCAGGCCCGGTTCCTGGTGCTGCTGCTGGAACTGTCCGGGGCGACCCTGCTGCTGCTCGACGAGCCGACCGACAACCTCGACCTGGCCTCGGCGGAGGCGTTGGAGGCGGGGCTGGCCGCGTTCGCCGGGACGGTGGTGGCGGTCACCCACGACCGCTGGTTCACCCGCTCGTTCGACAGGTTCGTGCTGTTCCGGGGCGACGGTGACGTGGTGGAGACCCCGGAGCCGGTCTGGGACGTGGGCTGAGCCACCCGTGCGTCCGTGAGGTGCCGACCACGCCCGGTCACCGGGCGTGGTCGTCGCCGGTCGGGGCCGGTCCGGGCGGCATAGGGTGGATCTCGTGACAGAGATGACCTACCGCCGGCTGGGCGACTCCGGGCTCGTGGTGTCCGTGGTCGGCATCGGCTGCAACAACTTCGGCCGCAAGCTCGACATCGACGGCACCCGGACGGTGGTCGACGCCGCGCTCGACGCGGGGATCACCTTCTTCGACACCGCCGACATCTACGGCGAGCCGCCGGGCGGGTCCGAGGAACTGCTCGGGCAGGCCCTCAAGGGGCGGCGCGACGACGTGGTGCTGGCCACCAAGTTCGGCATGTCGATGGGCGGGCGCAACGGCCGCGACTTCGGGGTACGCGGCTCCCGGCGGTACGTGGTGCGGGCCGTCGAGGCGTCGCTGCGTCGGCTCGGCACCGACCACATCGACCTGTACCAGCTGCACGAGCCCGACCCGGACACCCCGGTCGACGAGACGCTCGCCGCACTGGACGACCTGGTCCGCGCCGGCAAGGTGCGCTACCTGGGCAACTCCAACTTCTCCGGCTGGCAGATCGCCGACGCCGACTGGACGGCGAAGACCCGCGGGCTGACCCGGTTCGTCAGCGCGCAGAACCACTACAACCTGCTCCACCGGGACGCCGAGGTCGAGATCATCCCGGCCTGCGAGCGGTTCGGCCTGGGCCTGCTGCCGTTCTTCCCGCTGGCCAACGGGCTGCTCACCGGCAAGTACCGGCGGGACAGCGCCCCACCCGCCGGCAGCCGGCTCTCCGGTGGCGGCCGGTACGCCGAGCGGCTCGCCGCCGCCCGCTGGGACACCATCGAGGCGCTGGAGGCGTACGCGGCGCAGCGGGGGCTGACGCTGCTCCAGGTGGCCATCGGCGGGCTGGCCGCCCGCCCGGCGGTGGCCTCCGTCATCGCCGGCGCCACCACCGCCGAGCAGGTCCGGGCGAACGCCGCCGCCGGCGGGTGGCAGCCCACCGACGACGACCTCGACGCACTGGACGCCCTGCTCTGACCGGCCGGCCCCGACGCGGTCGGGCCCGGACACCGTCGCGGTGTCCGGGCCCGACCAGGAACCGGGTGGTCAGCTGTCCAGGCCGGCCGGTTCCCCGGGGCCCGGCCGAGCACGGCCGCGACCCCACAGCAGCAGCGTCGTCCCCGCGACGACCACCGCCAGCGCACCGGCCAGCCACGGCCAGCCGCCGAAGCCGTCGTCGGTGTCTCCGCCGGTGGGCGGCGGCGCGGCGGCGGCCGGCGACGGCGACTGGGCCGCCCGCGCCTGCACCTGGGCGGTCGCCGTGCTCCGGTACGGCTCGGGGGCGCTGACCGTCACCCGCCAGTCGCCGGGGGACAGCAGCGGGCCGCTGCTGTAGAAGCCCTGCCCCTCCCCGGCCGGCTCGATCTGCACCGGCCCGGCCGTCCGGCCACCCTCGCCCTCGGCGGTCAGGGTGAGCCGGACCGGCTGGTCCAGCCGGTGCCCGTCGGCGTACACGGCCATCACGGTGACCCCGCCGGCGCCGTCACCGGCCACCGTCAGCTTGACCTTCCCGCCGTGCGCCGCCGCCGGACCCGCCGGCAGGACCACCAGGGCCGCCACGACCAGCGCGGCGGCGAGGGCTCTGAAGGTACGCATCGACGTCTCCCTTCCGATGTGGAGGGCCGCCCCCACCGTCGGTGTCGACGGTGGGAGCGGCCCCGTGGTGCTCCTTACAGCGAACCGCCCTTGGCGATCCGGGTGGGGTCGGCGCCGAGCCGGCCGGCCCCGTCGACCGACTTGTTGTCGTTCGCCTTGACGCCGGCCTTGGTGGCCGCGCCGCCGAGCCGGACGATCATGGCGTCGGCGTCACGGACCAGCACGTCCCGCACGTCCGTGTCGGTCACCACCGCCGGGTCGGTGGCCAACGCCTTGAAGGCGGTCAACTGCTGCACCGCCCGCTTGTCGTTGCCCGCCGCCTCGGAGGCCCGCACCGCGTCCAGCTTGTTGGACAGCTGACGGTGCGCCTTGGTGGTGAGTCGTCCGGTCGCCTTGAACCGGTCCAGCAGGTTCTGCATGTCCCGGAACGAGGTGGTGACGAAGAACCGGACCGTCGAGGTGGTGGAGTTACCCGCCTTGTCGGTCGCGGTCACCGTCAGCTCGTGCAGGCCGAGCGGCAGCTCGTACAGCGCCTGGAGGGTGCCGCTGGCGTACGCCCGACCGTCCAGCACGCCGGAGGTCGTCTTGATGCCGGAGGTCGGGTCGACCGCCTGCCACGAGATCCGGACGTCCTGGCTGTCACCGTAGAGCTGGCCGTCGGCGATGCCGGAGACCAGCAGCGTCGGCTTGGTGCCGTCGATCTTCACGACCGCCGACTTCAGCGCCTCGACGTTGCCGGCGGCGTCGGTGGCCCGGTACAGCAGCTCGTGCGTGCCGTCCCCGGTCACCTCCACCGGCGTGGTGTACGCCGTCCAGGCGCCACCGTCGAGCGACCACTCCAGCTTCTTCACCCCGGAACCGGCGTCGGTGGAGGTGATCACCACCGGGACGGTGCCGTTGTGCCAGCCGTCGGCGTTGGCCGGGGCGAACGCCGCCGAGCTGACCGGCGCGGTGGCGTCGATCTTCACGGCGACCTTCTTCGTCGCCTCCACGTTGCCGGCCTTGTCCGTCGACCGGAACCGCAGCTCGTGTGCGCCATCCCCGGTGACCTGCACCGGCTCGGTGTACGCCGTCCACGTGGTGGCGTCGTCGAGCTGGTACTCGGTGCTCGCCACCCCGCTACCGCCGGCCTCGTCGGCCGCCGCCAGCGTCACCGTGACCGGGCCGGTGTACCAGCCCTCGGTCGGGGTGCCGGAGACGGTGGCCGTGGTCACCGGGGCGGTCGTGTCGGCCGCCTTGGTGGAGAGCCGGAAGTAGTCGAACGAGGCCGTCTTCGAGGTGGCCGCGTTCGCGCCGAGGGTGAACAGACCGACCTTCGGGGTGGCCCCGACGGCGGTGTTCGTCAGCGTCTCGAACGTCGTCCACTCCTGCCCGTCGGCCGAGTACGACGCGGTGAAGGTGTCACCGGCCCGGGCCAGCCGCAGGTACCACACCGCCGAGGTCAGGTTGGAGACCTGCGGCTGCGGGTTCTGCGTCACCCCGGCGACCTCGCCACGGAACTCGATCCGCCGCGACGGGGTCTGACCGGCCTGGTTGTCCACGATGAAGTCGAACTTGACGTAGTTGTCGTCGTCGGCGTGGACGATCAGACCGGCCTGCTGGTACTGCTCGGCCAGCGCGCTGCCGTCGACCTTCGTCTCCAGGGTCCAGTCGCCGCTCGGCGCGGTCTGGAGGATGAAGTTCGTCGGCCCGGTGTTGCTGGTGCCGTAGATGTCACCCTTCGGCACGTCGATCTTCAGTGCGCCGTCGGCCACCCGGTAGGCGGCCGGGTCCTCCCGGAGCACCGCGTTCCACCGGCACTTGTCGAGCGTGGTGCCGGTGAACTCGTCCGACGGGTCGACCGGGCCGGCCGGGGCGTCCGGCGAGACCAGGAACGAGTCGAACAGCGCGTCCACCACCGGGGCGGTGGTGGCACCGTTGAGGGCGAACAGACCGATCCGCGGGTTGGTGATGCCGGCCAGCGCGGCGGACCGACCGACCGGGGTGAACGTCGTCCCGTCGCCGGAGAACGCCGCGGTCAGGTTGGTGCCGTCGCTGATCAGCCGCAGCCAGATGGTGTCACCGGCCGGTGCGGCGGTGGCGTCCGCCCCCTCGTTGCGGGGCGAACCGGCGGTCTCCCGGATGAACTCCACCCGGCGGGAACCGCTGTAGAGCAGGTCCACCTTGGCGTAGTTGTCGTCGTCGCCGTAGATCAGCAGGCCGGCCTGCTGGTAGTTGGCGGTGACGGGCAGGGTGACCTTGGTGGTGGCCTGCCAGGCCCCGCTGGGTGCGGGCTGGAGGACCAGGTTGGTGGCGCCGTTGGTCGTGCCGTACAGGTCACCGGAGGCGGTGGGCAGCCGCAGCGACCCGCCGGAGACCGAGTAGAGCTGGTTCTCCCGGACGACCGTCCAGCGGTCCTTGTCGAGGGTGTTGCCGGTGAACTCGTCCGAACGCGCCCCGAGGCAGGAGTTGTTCGGCGCGTCCACCTTGACCGGGACGGTCGCGTAGGACTTCGCGCCCCGGCTGTCCGTCACCGTCAGGGTGGCGGTGAAGGTGCCCGGGGTGGTGTAGGTGTGGGTGGCGTTCAGGGTCGTCGCCGTCCCGCCGTCACCGAAGTCCCAGGCGTACGTCAGCGGGGTGTCACCCTCGGTGTCGGTGGCCGTGCCCGTGAAGGTCACGGTGACCGGCGCGGTGCCGGTCGCCGGGGTGGCGGTGGCCGTCACCTGCGGCGGCGCGTTGTCGGTCACGCCCCGTCCGATGAAGTCCATCCAGTTGACGTTGAACAGCGAACCGGCGCCACCGGCCGGGTCCTTGGCGACGAAGTACAGCGCGCCCTCCGCACCGGCCGTCACCGGCGCGGTCACGTCGACGAACTGCTGCCAGCCGCCCGTGCCGGGCACGGTGGCCGTGGCCACCACCGGACCGTCGACGGCACCGGCGTGCACGTCGATCCGGCCGCCCTGGACCTCGGAGGCCACCCGGAACCGGATCTGCTCGACCCCGGTCAGGTTGGCCGGGACGAGCGACCACCAGTCGCCGTCCTCGATGAAGCCGATGTTCTGGCCGCCACCGGCGGTGTCGCTGGTGGTCTCCTTCTGCACGCCCGGGTCACCGCCGCCGGTGCTGCCCGGGGCCCGCCCGGTGGCCGTGTAGTACTCGGCCTGCTTGCGCTTGGGCTGGAGGATCTCGATCGCCCGACCGGTCAGCGGGCCGGCGCCGCCGGTGCCGCCGTCGTCGGTGTAGGTGGCCTCGAAGACCGCGAAGACGTTGGCCTCCGCGCCGTGCCCGGACGCCAGCGAGGTCTGCACGGTGCCGGTGCAGCCGGTGTGCTGCTCCAGCGGGTGGGCGTGCTCGTCGTGGCCGAGCAGCACCTGAAGCTGCACCCGGTCACAGTCGACGGTGCCGTCCTCCGGGTCGGTCACCTTGATCGTGTACTTGACCTGGTCGCCCCAGTCGAAGAACCCGCCGCTGGGCGGGAACTCGATGGTCACGGTCGGGGCGGTGTTGCCGACCGTCACCGGCACGTTCGCCACGGCGGTACGGCCCTTGGGGTTGGTGACGGTGAGCTGGGCGGTGTAGTCGCCGGCCGTGGCGTACGTGTGGGTGGGGTTCGCCTCGGTGGAGGTCTGTCCGTCACCGAACTTCCACGCGTAGGTCAGCGTGCCGCCGTCCGGATCACGGGACCCGGCGCTGGAGAACTTCACGGTCAGCGGTGCGGCCCCGGAGGTGGGGTCGGCGCTGGCCTCGGCGATCGGGGCGCGGTCACCGGCGGTGTAGTCGATCCGGTAGACCCCGGAGTCGTCGTTGTTGCCGCCGAAGCCGGTGCCCCACTCGATCAGGTAGAGCGCGCCGTCCGGCCCGAACTCGAAGTCCATCGGGCGGATCATGGACATGCCGGTGAGCAGCTGGTTGATGTCGATCAGCGACTTGCCGTCCGCGCTGACCTGCATCGTGTACATCTTCGACTGGTTCCACTCGCCGAGCAGCGCCTTGCCGTCGTAGTACGCCGGCCACTTGCGGCTCGACGTGCTGTCGGCGTCGTAGCGGTAGACCGGGCCGCCCATCGGGGCGCCGCCGCCGCCGATCTCGGGGAAGCGCGGGTCGCCCGCGTAGCCGTAGTCCACCGTCGCCGGGATGGCCGGCGGCAGGTTGGTCAGGCCGGTGTTGTTCGGCGAGTCGTTGACCGGCGCGGCGCAGTCGAACTTCGCGCCGCTCGGCCCGGACGGGAAGGTGTAGTCGTTGTACGCCTTGTTGTTGCCGGTGCAGTACGGCCAGCCGTAGTTGCCGGCGGTGGCGACGATGTTCCACTCCACCAGGCCCTCGGGGCCACGGTTCGGGTTGGCCGCCGAGGCGTCCGGCCCGTAGTCGGCGACGTAGAGGGTGTCGGTCTTCTGGTCGACGCCGATCCGGAACGGGTTACGGAAGCCCATGCCGAAGATCTCGGGACGGGTCTTCGCGGTGCCCGGGGCGAACAGGTTCCCCGTCGGGACGGTGTAGGTGCCGTCGTCCTCCGGGTGGATCCGGATCACCTTGCCGCGCAGGTCGTTGGTGTTGCCGGCGCTGCGCTGCGCGTCGTAGTCCTGCCGGCCGGCCCGCTCGTCGATCGGGGTGAAGGCGCTCGACTCGAACGGGTTGGTGTTGTCGCCGGTGGCGAGGTACAGGTTGCCCTTCGAGTCGAAGGTCATGCTGCCGCCGGCGTGGCAGCAGGTGTTGCGCTGGGTGTCGACCTGGAGCACGACCTTCTCGGTGGCCTTGTCGATGGTGTCACCGTTGACGGTGAACCGGGACAGGTAGTTGCGCGGGGCGCCACCGGCCGGTGCGTAGTACAGGTAGATCCACTTGTTGGTGGCGAAGGCCGGGTCGAGGCGCAGGCCGAGCAGGCCGTCCTCGTTGCCGGTGAAGACGTCCAGCCGGGTCGCGGTGACCGTGTTGCCGGTGTCCGGCTTCACGATCTGCACCCGGCCGTCACGCTCGGCGTAGAACACCCGGCCGTCCGGAGCGATGTCCAGCTCCATCGGGTTGTTGGTGTTGCTGTCGAGGGTGACCTTCTCGAAGTTCGAGGTCTTCGTGGCGCCGCAGTCGGCGTTCTCGACCCCGGCCGCGGTGCGGATGCCGCCGAGCAGGTGGCTGAGGAACTCCGGCTCGGTGTACGACGCCTGGGTGTGGCCGCCGCCGGTGTACCAGGACCGACCGCCGTCGTAGTCCTGGCACCAGGCGGTGGGGTGGTCGGCACCCATCGCGCCGGCGCCCGGGCTGTAGGACTTCTCGTCCAGGCTGGCCAGCACGTGCACCTTGGAACGCGGGTTGGTGCGGAAGTTGTACCACTCGTCGAACCGGGACCAGCGGTCCGGCAGGTCGGCGGTCGACGGGTGCGCGTGGTCCTCGACCTTGACGGTCGCCTGCTGGTTGGCCGGGTGGCCGGAGAAGTACGCGCCGACCAGATTGCCGTACCAGGCCCAGTCGTACTCGGTGTCGGAGGCGGCGTGCACGCCGGCGTAGCCGCCGCCGGCCTTGATGTAGCGCTCGAACGCGGCCTGCTGGGTGGCGTCGAGGACGTCACCGGTGGTGGAGAGCCAGATCACCGCCTGGTACTTGGCCAGGTTGGTGTCGTTGAAGGCGGCCCCGTCCTCGGTGGTGTCGACGGTGAAGCCGTTCTCGGTGCCGAGCTTCTGGATCGCGGCGATCCCGGCCGGGATGGCGTCGTGCCGGAACGCAGCGGTCTTGGAGAAGACCAGGACCGAGAACGGTTCGGCGGCGGCTGCCGCCGCCGGCGCGGGTGCGGCCTGGGGCCGGGCCTGCGCGACGGGAGCGGCCTGGGCGGCGGTGCCGCCGATCAGACCGCTGGCGAGTAGGGAGAGGGCCAGTAGACCGGCACCCAGTGGACCGCGACGTGCGCGGCGATGGCGGGATGGAGACACTCCATGCTCCTTTTGTCCGCGTTGGACAGTGGTGGGGGCATGGGGACGACTCGCCGCAGACCGTCCCCGGTCGGATCGGTGTGGGCCCGCCGAGGTCCGCACCGGTGGCGATCAGGTGCGGGCCACGCCGAGGCTTCGCACCGGAATAATGTCGATCGGTTGAACAAATTAGCGCCGCTGGATTGGTTTCCGGCAAGGCATGAGCATGTAACGATTCGGTATCGGCGACTCGCTTTTCCGGCTTATGTGGATACAAGCCCAAAATAGTAGCCATCGACGTTGCTGGATCAATCTAACACCCCTTGGCGGATCAGCGGATCTGTCGTACGGTCACAGGCACGTGACCCACGGGAGCCCGGTACACCGGGCTGAGAGGGGGGCTGAGAGCCCCCGACCGTCGAACCTGATCCGGGTAATGCCGGCGCAGGGAGGAGAGTTGCCGTGCCGTCCCTCGGCCGACTGCATCTGATCACCGACACCCGCCCCGGGTGCGACCCGCTCGCCGTCCTGCGGGCCGCCCTCCCGGTGGCCCGCGACGAGCTGGTCGTCCAGGTCCGGGTGACCGACGACACCACCGACCGGCAGGCCTACGACCTGGCCCGCCGGGTGCGCGAGCAGTGCGCGCCGTACGGGGCGACCTGCCTGGTCAACGACCGGCTGCACGTAGCCCTCGCGGTGGACGCCCACGGCGGCCACGTCGGCGCGGACGACCTGCCCGTCGCGGCGGCCCGCCGGGTCCTCGGCCCCGACGCCGTGCTCGGGGCGACCACCCGGGAACCGGGTGCCGCCGCACGGGCGGTCGCCGCCGGGGCCAGCTACCTGGGCGTCGGCCCGTGCCACCCGACCGCCACCAAGACCGGCCTGCCCGACCCGATCGGCCCCGCCGGGATCCGCGCCGTCGCCGATGCCGTCGACGTGCCGGTGATCGCCATCGGCGGGGTCACCGTCGCCACGGTGCCGGCGCTGCGGGCCGCCGGGGCGTACGGGGTGGCGGTCGTCGGCGCGCTGTCCGCCGTCGCCGACCCGGGCCGGGCCACCGCCGAACTGATCGCGGCGCTGACGTGCTGAACCGGCCCGACGTCGCCGTCGTGGGCGCGGGGCCGGTCGGATTGGCGATCGCCTGGCGCTGCGCCGCCCGGGGCCTGCGGGTGGCCGTGCACGACCCGGCCCCCGGCTCCGGCGCGTCCCGGGTCGCCGCCGGGATGCTCGCCCCCGTCGCCGAGGCGTACTTCGGGGAACGGGAACTGACCGGGCTGCTCACCGAGTCCGCCGCCCGCTGGCCGGGCTTCGCCGCCGAACTGGCCGAAGCCACCGGAACGGAGTTCGGGTACCGCACCGACGGCACCCTCGTCGTCGGGCTGACCGGGGACGACCTGGCCGAGGCGCGCCGGCTCTGGTCGTACCAGCAGGGGCTGGGGCTGCCGATCAGCGCGCTGCGGCCGTCGCAGCTACGGGAGCGCGAACCGGCGCTGACCCCCCGGCTGCGCGGCGGCGCGGTCGCCCCCGGCGACCACCAGGTCGACCCGCGCCGGCTGGTCGACGCGCTGCGGGTCGCCGCCGGACGGGCCGGCGCGACCCTGCTGCCCGGCGCGGTGACCCGACTGGCCGAGGTGGACGCGCCGGTCGTCGTGGTCGCCGCCGGCTGCGGCGCCGCCGCGCTGACCGGGCTGCCGGTCCGCCCGGTCAAGGGCCAGGTGCTGCGGCTCCACGCGCCCGACCACCGCCCGCCCGGCTTCCGGCACGTCATCCGGGGGTACGCCGACGGCGAGCCGGTCTACCTCGTCCCCCGCGACGACGGTGAGGTGGTGCTCGGGGCGACAGTCGAGGAGCGCGCCGACACCGAGGTGACCGCCGGGGCGGTGCTGCGCCTGCTCCGCGCCGCCGTCGACCTCGTCCCCGAACTCGCCGAGTACGCGCTGACCGAGGCGAGCGCCGGACTGCGCCCCGGCACCCCGGACAACGCGCCGATCCTCGGCCCGCTGCCCGACCGGCCCGGCGTGCTCGCCGCCACCGGCCACCACCGGCACGGCATCGTGCTCACCCCGGTCACCGCCGACCTGATCACCGACCTGATCGTCACCGGTCAGCCGGACCCGCTGCTCACCCCCTTCACCGCCGACCGGTTCCACTGAGGAGGAAGACGTGCGACTGATCGTCAACGGCGTCGGACGCGAGCTGGCCGGCGGCACGACCGTCGCCGACCTGGTCGCCACGGTCACCGGGCAACGGCGCGGGCTCGCCGTCGCGGTCAACGGCGAGGTGGTCCCCCGGGGCGGCTGGCCGGCCACCGTGCTGCGCGACGGTGACCGGGTCGAGGTGCTCAGCGCCGCCCAGGGCGGGTGACCCGGATGCCCCTCACCATCGCCAGTCACACCTTCACCTCCCGGCTCATCCTCGGCACCGGCGGCGCGGCCAACCTGCACGTGCTGGAACAGGCGATCCGGGCCTCCGGCACCGGACTGGTCACCCTCGCCCTGCGCCGCGTCGACACCGCCCCCGGCACCGCAGGTGGCCTGCTCGACCTGCTCGACCGGTGCGCGGTACGGCTGCTGCCCAACACCGCCGGCTGCTACACCGCCGCCGAGGCGGTCAAGGTGGCCCGGCTGGCCCGGGAGGCGTTCGACACCGACTGGGTCAAACTGGAGGTGATCGGCGACGAACGCACCCTGCTCCCGGACGGGGTGGAGCTGCTGCGGGCCGCCGAGGAACTCGTCGCCGACGGGTTCGTCGTGCTGCCGTACACCTCCGACGACCCGGTGCTGGCCCGCCGGCTGGCCGACGTCGGCTGCGCGGCGGTGATGCCGGCCGGTGCGCCGATCGGTTCCGGACTGGGGATCACCAACCCGCACCACATCCGGCTCATCCGGCAGAGCGTCGACGTGCCGGTGATCCTCGACGCCGGGATCGGCACCGCCTCCGACGCGGCGCTCGCCATGGAACTGGGCTGCGACGGGGTGCTGCTGGCCAGCGCCGTCACCCGGGCCGCCGACCCGACGGCGATGGCCACCGCCATGCGGCACGGCGTACGGGCCGGGCGGCTCGCGTACACCGCCGGGCGCATCCCCCGGCGCTTCCACGCCCTCGCCTCCACCCCCGACGACGGAAGACCCGACCTGTGACCCGCCCCGCCGCCCCGCGCGGGGTGGTGCTGCTGACGGACCGGCGGGCGGCACGCGGCGACCTCGTCGACGTCGTCGCGGGGGCGGTACGCGGTGGCGTGCGGTGGGTGGTGCTGCGGGAGAAGGACCTGCCCCGCGCCGACCGGGCCGCGCTCGCCGTCGACCTGCGGGCGGTCCTGGTCGAGGCCGACGGCACCCTGATCGTGGCCGGCCCCGACCCGCTGGACGGGGACGCCGTCCACCTGCCCGCCGCCGGGCCGTACCCGCCGCCGGCCGTCGGGCTCGTCGGCCGGTCCTGCCACGACGCGGCGGAGCTGGCCCGACTCGGCACCGAGGACTACGTGACGCTCTCGCCGGTCTGGCCCACCCGCAGCAAACCCGGCTACGGCCCACCCCTGTGCCCGGACGGGCTGCGCCGGCTGGTGCGGCTCAGCCCGGTACCCGTGCTCGCCCTCGGCGGCATCGAGACGCCGGAGCAGGTGACGGCGTGTGTCGAGGCGGGCGCGGCCGGGGTGGCGGTACTCGGCGCGATCATGCGCGCCGCCGACCCGACCGCCGTCGCGGCAGCACTCACCGGCGTCTTCGACCAGCTCACCGCGCTGGCGGCACCCCGTCCGACCCCTCGCACCCCGATCCCCCAGGAGGGGACATGACACCGACGACCGTGCTCACCATCGCCGGGTCCGACTCCGGCGGTGGTGCCGGCATCCAGGCCGACCTGAAGGTGTTCGCCGCCCTCGGCGCGTACGGGACGAGCGTGCTGACCGCGGTCACCGCGCAGAACACCCGTGGGGTGGACGCCGTGCTGCCGCTGCCCCCGCAGACCGTCGCCGAGCAGCTCGACAGTGTGCTCGGCGACTTCGCGGTCCGGGCGGTGAAGACCGGGATGCTCGGTACCCCGGCGGTCGCCCACGTCGTGGCCGGGGCGGCGGAGGCGGGCCGGCTGCCGCACCTCGTCGTCGACCCGGTGCTCGTCGCCACCAGCGGACACCGGCTCGGTGTGGTGGCGGCGGTCGAGCGGCTGCTGCCGTACGCCCGGGTGGCGACACCGAACTGCGCGGAGGCCGCCGCCCTCACCGGCGGCCCGGTGACCACGGTCGGGGAGATGGTCGCGGCGGCGCAGGCCCTGGCGGCCGGCGGCCCGGAGTACGTGGTGGTCACCGGCGGCGACGTCGACGCGGCCGGCGAGTCGGTCGACGTGCTGGCCGGCGGCGGGACGACCACCCTGCTCCGCGCCCCCCGGGTGGACACCCGGCACAACCACGGCACCGGCTGCTCGTTCTCGGCCGCGATCGCCGTCCGGCTCGCCGCCGGCGACCCGGTGCCGGTCGCAGTCGCCACCGCCAAGGAGTACGTCACCCGCGCGCTGACCGGCGCGCGGGACTGGGAACTGGGCGCGGGCCGCGGCCCGCTGGACCACTTCGGCTGGTCCCGATGACCAACAGGGAGGCTGTCATGCAGGCACGTCGCAAGGTCTACGTCGAGGGGTCCCGGCCGGACGTCCGGGTGCCGTTCGCCGAGGTGGAGCTGACCGGGGACAACCCGCCGCTACGCCTCTACGACACCTCGGGCCCCGGCTCGGACCCGGAGGTGGGGCTGCCGCCGCTGCGCGGCCCGTGGATCGCCGAGCGGGGGGACGTCGCTCCGGTCCGGGGCGCCGGCACCCCGCTGGCCGGCGTCGATTCCCAACGCCCCACCCAGCTCTGGTACGCCCGCGCCGGGGTGGTCACCCCCGAGATGGAGTTCGTGGCGATCCGGGAGGGGCTGCCGCCGGAGCTGGTCCGCGACGAGATCGCCGCCGGCCGGGCGGTGCTGCCGCTCAACGTCAACCACCCCGAGTGCGAGCCGGCGATCATCGGCAAGGCGTTCCTGGTGAAGGTCAACGCCAACATCGGCACCTCGGCGGTCACCTCGTCGGTCGCCGAGGAGGTGGAGAAGCTGACCTGGGCCACCCGGTGGGGCGCGGACACCGTGATGGACCTGTCCACCGGCAAGCGCATCCACGAGACGCGCGAGGCGATCGTCCGCAACTCGCCGGTGCCGATCGGCACCGTGCCGATCTACCAGGCGCTGGAGAAGGTCGGCGGCGACCCGGTCAAGCTGAGCTGGGAGGTGTTCCGGGAGACGGTGATCGAGCAGGCCGAGCAGGGTGTGGACTACATGACGGTGCACGCGGGGGTGCTGCTGCCGTACGTGCCGCTGGCCGTCGACCGGGTCACCGGGATCGTCTCCCGGGGCGGCTCGATCATGGCGGCCTGGTGCCTGGCCCACCACGAGGAGAACTTCCTCTACACCAACTTCCGGGAACTGTGCGCGATCCTCGCCCGCTACGACGTGACGTTCTCCCTCGGTGACGGGCTGCGTCCCGGCTCGATCGCCGACGCCAACGACGAGGCCCAGTTCGCCGAGCTGCGCACCCTCGGCGAGCTGACGCAGGTCGCCTGGGAACACGACGTGCAGGTGATGATCGAGGGGCCCGGCCACGTGCCGATGCACAAGATCAAGGAGAACGTGGACCTCCAGCAGGAGTGGTGCCACGAGGCGCCGTTCTACACCCTCGGCCCGCTGACCACCGACATCGCCCCCGCGTACGACCACATCACCTCGGCGATCGGGGCCGCGATGATCGGCATGTACGGCACCGCCATGCTCTGCTACGTCACCCCGAAGGAACACCTCGGACTGCCCGACCGGGACGACGTGAAGGCCGGCGTGATCGCGTACAAGATCGCGGCACACGCGGCCGACCTGGCCAAGGGGCACCCCGGCGCGCAGGCGTGGGACGACGCGCTGTCCAAGGCACGGTTCGAGTTCCGCTGGGAAGACCAGTTCAACCTGTCGTTGGACCCGGAGACCGCCCGCTCGTACCACGACGCCACCCTCCCGGCGGAGCCGGCGAAGACCGCCCACTTCTGCTCCATGTGCGGCCCGAAGTTCTGCTCCATGAAGATCACCCAGGAGTTGAAGGAGTACGCCGCCCAGGGCATGCAGAACAAGTCAGCCGAATTCCGCTCCACCGGCAACCGCGTCTACCTCCCCCTCGCCTGAGCCGTCCCGCCTCTGGCGGCCGTCCGGGAGTGCCGGCTTGGGCTGCTCTGCGTCGTGCTTGCCGGCTCGGGTTTCGCGTTGTGCCGGCCGGCCCCCCGGTTTGCTTCGGTGATCAAGAGGTTTGCGTCAGTTTCCGCGTGGGGGATGACGTAAAGCTCTTGATCACCGCGCTCCAGCGCCCGTCCGGGCGGGTGGCCGGTCGGCCCGCCTGGGTGTGGCTTGGTGATCAAGAGGTTTGCGTCAGGTTTCGGGGGGCGGGTTGACGCAAAGCTCTTGATCACCGAGGTGGAACGGGGGGGGGGGGGGGGGGGGGGGGGTTAGTCGCGGTGGTGGCGGCCGCTGGTACGCAGGGAGCGTCGGCCGCTGTCCCGTTCCGGCTCGTTGTCGGCCAGGGGCCTGCCCAGGCCGGTGACCCAGTCGACGTACTCGTCGTCCGGCGTCGCCGACTTCGGGTCGGCTTCGTCCGCCGGGGTGTCCTGCGGGGGGCGGTTGCGCCGGAACAGGCCCCGTCGACCCTTGACCTTCCCGGCCCGCTCCGGCGCGCTGCCGTCGTGGGGAGCGGGATCGGCCTGGTCAGCGTCGGCGGGCTGACCGTCCACCGGTGCGGTGCCGTGGGACTCCTCCGGCTCCCAGCGGAGACTGACCGGCTTCGGGACGTCCGTCTGCTCGGCGGCAGCCGGTTCGGGAAACGGCAGGGCGGCCCGGGCCGGTGCGGACCGGTCGGCATCGGCCTGGCCGCCCGTACCGCCGAGATCCGGCAGGTGGTGGCGGGGGCGGGGGGTGCCCTCGACGCCTCCCGGTGCGACGTGCCGTACGCCGGCCACCGGCGGCACGTCCCTGGTGATCGGCGTGGCCGCAGTGGTGCCCCGGCCGGTGGTTCCCGGTGCCGTCGTGCCGACCGGGGCGGTGTCGACGGCATCCGGTGCCGGGCTGCCGGTCGGGCCGGAGCCGACCGGTCGGTCGTCCCCGGTGTCGCCTGCCCCTGGGGCGGGCGAGGGTTCGGGTTGCCCGGCGGGGACGGCGGCAGCTCCGGTCGCGGTGGACCGGGCGCGGCTGGCCCGCTTCGCCCTGGGCTTGGGGGTGGCCACGGGCTCCTCCCCGGTGGCCGGACCGGTGCCCGCCGCCGGCCCCGCTCCGCCGACCTCGCTGCCGACCTGTTCGGCCGGTGCCGCCTTCCGCTGGCCTGAGCGGCTTCGCGACGACCCGGCCTGACCTGGCCCGTCGCCGGTGGGGGACGTCGCACCCGGCCCGTCCCCGGCCGGCCCGCTCGGGGCTGCTGCCGTCGGGTCCGGCCTGGTCGAGGCCGGCCGGTTCGGGCTGGGAGCCGGACCGATCGAGGCCGAGCCGGTCCAGGTCGCCCCGGTCGGGGCCGAGCCGGTCCGGGCCGGGTAGGTCGGGGTCGAGCGACCGGTTGAGGTCGAGCCGATCCAGGTCGGATCCGTCGGAGCGGGATCGGTCGAGGTCGACGGGATCGAGCCGGCCGGGGCCGAGTCGGTCCGGCCCGATGCGGGCCGGGTCGGCCTGGCGGGAGGCGGGGTGGTGTGGGAGGCGTGCCGGTCGGCGACCGTGGCGGCGGGGTCCGGCCAGTCCCAGTGGGCCGGATGGCGGCCGGTGCCCGGCGCGTCGGGCACCGGCCACCCCGGACCGGTTCCCGGCACCGCCGGCACTCCGCCGCCCCCCGGCGCGACGTCGGCCGAGGACCCGGAGGCGGCGGCCATCCCGGAGGCGGTGGCAGTGGGCCGGTCGGCTGCGCGGGAACGGGCGGTGCCGGCCTCCGGCTGGTCGGCGGCCCGGGATCGGGCGACATCCTGCTGGTCGGGGTGCAGGGAACTGGTGGCGGCACTCAGGTCCACGGTGACCGGCTCGTCCGCGCCGGAGCCGGTCAGGTCGGTACCGGTCAGGTCGGAGCCAGCCGGGTCGGAGCCGGTCAGGCCGGTCCGGTCCGGGCCGGAGCCGGCTGCGGCGTTGCGGGCCGGATCGGGTACGGCCGGCAGCGGGGCGAGGATGTCGGTCGGCTCGATCGCCGTCCCGCCGTCGCGACGGGCGGAGCGGGCGGGCAAGAGCGGCCAGCGCAGCAGGGTGGCGGCGACCGAGCCGAGCGCGCCGGTGACCACCGCGATCACCGCGCCGTAGTACGGGGCGAGCTGGTACCGGTCCACCTGGTCACCCGGGCCGGCGGTCAGGTAGGCGAAGGCGAGCAGCACCGGCCCGGCCACCCCGGCCGCCCCGCCGATCAGCGGGGGGTGTCCCCGTCGCCGGGCCAGCCCGCCGGTCACCGCGCCGGCCACCAGCGCGATCACGGGCAGCAGCAGCATCGCCAGCCGCTGTGCCCGGTCCGCCCCGAGCCAGGAGGGTTCCAAGACCCCCAGACGTACGGTGCGCAGCGGCTCGCTGGACAGCACCGCCGGTGCGACCGACAGGAGCGCGACCAGCCAGATCGTCCCGCCCAGCAGGGCGACGTTCCAGCCCAGCGGGGGGCGCAGCAGGACGGCCGAGGCGGCGCCCGCGCCGACCACCGCCCCGGCGACCGCGCAGATGCCGACCGCCCATACCGGGTCGACGGCGTTCAGGTCGGCGGCCCGCGCGGGCTGCATGCAGAGCGGGGCGACGACCAGCGCGCCGAGCGCGGCGACGCCGGAGATCGCGAGCTGGACGGGGGTGCCCTCGGGCAGCCCTTCGCGCCGGGCGAGCCGGCCGGTGAGGACCGCGCCGACCACGGCGGCGGTCACCGCGAACCAGCCGACCCAGGCGAGCTGGGCCGGCCAGCGGTTGACGTCGGTGAAGTCGCCGGTGAGTCGGACGATGCCGAAGCCGTACGCGATGCCGAGTTGGCCGGCCCCGGCCAACATGCTCACCCCGAGTGCGGTGAGCAGCAGTTTGCCCCACGTCCGAAAGGCCATGTGGCGCACGTTACGGCCCGGTGCCCCCGATCGCCACTGCGGCGCGGCGCGGCCGTGACGACCTGTTACCCAAGCTCTACCAGCGACTACTTCAGCTCGACCAGGCGGGCCAGGTAGGTCGTGTCCCCGACGTTGGTGAGCATGTGGACGGCGCCCGGGTCCCGGTAGACCACGCCGCCGGTGGGTTCGTCGGCGTCGATCCGGGTGCCGTCGATCGTCTGCACCACGTTCTTGGCGCCCTCGATCGCCACCACCAGGTACGGGTGGTCGTGCCGGTGCAGCGGCTGGCGCTCGCCCGGGGCCAGCCGGATGTGCCAGACCCGCACCCGGTCGTTCTCGAAGACGATCTCCTGGCCGACCGGGCCGAGTTCGAGGTCGTGCGTCACGTCGGTCATCGGGTTCCGTCCAGTTGGGGGAGCACCTCGGCGGCGATGAGTTCCAGGTGGTCGAGGTCGTCGAGTTCGATCAGCCGCAGGTGCACCCGGGTCGCGCCGATCGCGGCGAACTCGCCGATCCGGTCGACGAGTTGGGCGGGGGAGCCGACCACCGGGTCCTCCGGCGGTAGGGCGCTCTTGACGTGCAGCGGGGCGGCCCGACGGTGGGCCTCGGCGTCGGTACGCCCGATCGCCACCACGATCCCGGCGGAGAGCACCAGCGGTGCCCGCCCCGACTCGGCCCGGCCGGCCCGGTCGCAGGCTTCCCGTACCCGGTCGTACGCCTCGGCGGTCTCCTCTACCGACTTGAACGGCATGTTGAACTCGTCGGCGTACCGGGCGGCGAGGTCGGGGGTGCGCTTCGGTCCCCGGCCGCCGACGATGACCGGCGGGCCGGGCTGCTGGACCGGCTTGGGCAGGGCCGGGGCGTCGACGAGCCGGTAGTGCTCACCGGCCCAGCTGTACGTCTCGCCGACCGGGGTGCGCCACAGCCCGGTGACGATCTCCAACTGCTCGGCGAGCCGGTCGAAGCGTTCGCCGACCTTCGGGAAGGGGATGCCGTAGGCGGTGTGTTCCCGTTCGTACCAGCCGGCGCCGATGCCCAGCTCGACCCGTCCGCCGCTCATCTGGTCGACCTGGGCGACCATCACGGCCAGCGGGCCGGGCAGCCGGAAGGTGGCCGAGGTGACCAGGGTGCCGAGCCGGATGCGGGAGGTCTCGCGGGCGAGCGCGGCCAGGGTCAGCCAGGCGTCGGTGGGGCCGGGTAGCCCGGGTTCGTCGCCCATCGCCCGGTAGTGGTCGGCCCGGAGGAACCCGTCGAACCCGCCGGCCTCGCAGAGCTGGGCGAACCGGAGCTGGTCGTCGTAGCTGGCGCCCCGGTGCGGTTCGGTGAACACGGCCACCCGCACGGTCATCGTCCCTCCACCCCGGCCGCCGCCGGCAGGTCCCGTTCCATCAACAGTTCGTGCAGGTCGGCGCTGACCCGGGCGACGTCGGCCAGGTGCGCGTTGCGGCCGAGGGTACGGGGCCGGGGGATGTCCACGTCGACGATCTTGCGGATCCGGCCGGGGCGGGGGCTGAGCACGACCACCCGGTCGGCCAGCAGCACCGCCTCGTCGATGGAGTGGGTGACGAAGACGACTGTCGCGCCGGTCTCCATGTGCACCCGTTGCAGTTCCCCGGAGAGTTCCTCGCGGGTCAGCGCGTCCAGGGCGGAGAAGGGTTCGTCCATCAGCATCACCCGGGGCTCGCCGATCAGCGACCGGCACAGCGACACCCGCTGCTGCATGCCGCCGGAGAGTTCGTGCGGCAGGCGCTTCTCGAAGCCGGCCAGGCCGGAGAGTTCCAGCAGTTGGCGGGCGCGGTCGCGGTGTTTGGCGCGGCTCCAGCCGAAGATCTCGGCCGGCAGCAGCACGTTGTCGAGCACGCTGCGCCAGGGGAGCAGGGCCGGCTTCTGGAAGAGCATCGCGACGTCCCGGCGGGGCCGGGTGATCCGGCTACCGGCCACGGTGATCTCGCCGCCGCTGACCGGCAGCAGCCCGGCGATCATCCGGAGCAGGGTCGACTTGCCGCAGCCGGAGCGGCCGAGCACGGCGACGAACTCGCCCTCGGCCACGTCGAGGTCGATCCCGCGCAACGCCTCGACCCGCCCGGAACGGCCGTCGAACGTACGCGACACATCGGACAGTCGGATCATCGCCGTCGGTCTCCCCTGATTCGGCGGTCAGGAATCCGACAAGGATATCCCCAGCGTGTCGGCCGCTCACTGTCCGGGGTGGAACGGAGTTGTTTCCGTTCCGCAACCCGATCCGCCTGGTGTGGTGACGGTAAGTGTCTCGTACTCTGTGCCAGCGAAGAGTCCCTTCACGACGGCGGCTCGGTGCCCCCTCACGCCGTGCCGCCGACCGACAACCCCCTCCGGGTACACCGCCCGGTCGGAAAGGACATGGTGCACAGATGACAAGGCTGACCCGCACGGTCGCCGCGGCCACCCTGGCCACCGCCCTCGCCCTGGTCTCCGCCTGCAGTGGCGGGTCCGACTCGGCGGACGCTGCAAAGACCGGCGACGGCTCGTCGCTGGAGAAGGTGACCTACCTCACCTCGTTCGGCAACTTCGGTCGTGACTCCTACGCCTGGGTGGCGAAGGACAAGGGCTTCTTCAAGGAGGCCGGCTTCGACGTGGAGATCAAGCCCGGTCAGGGCACCGGCGCGGTCATCCAGACCATCGTCGGCGGCCAGGCCGACTTCGGCCCGATCGACCTGACCGGTGGCCTGCTCCAGGTCGGCAACGGGCAGGCCAAGGACTTCGTGGCGGTGGCCGCGATCCAGCAGCGCACCATGGCCGCCATCGTCTCGGTCGAGGGCAAGAACATCGCCACGCCGAAGGACCTGGAGGGCAAGAAGCTCGCGGACACCCCCGGCTCCGTCGTGCGCAACCTCTTCCCGACCTACGCCCGGATGGCCGGGGTGGACTACACCAAGGTCACCTGGGTCAACGACCAGGCGCAGAACCTGATGGGCACGCTGGCCTCCGGCCAGGTGGACGGCATCGGTCAGTTCGTCGTCGGCCAGCCGACGGTCGAGGCGGTCACCAAGAAGAAGCCCGTCGTGCTGCCGTACAGCAACGTGATGCAGGACCTCTACGGCAACGCGCTGATCACCTCCAGCAAGATCGCCAAGGAGAACCCGGAGAAGGTGAAGAAGTTCACCGCCGCCCTGCTCAAGGGCCTGGAGTACGCTCTGGCCAACCCGCAGGAGGCGGCCACGATCCTGAAGAAGAACGTGGACGCCACCAACCCGGCCGCCGCCGCGGCCGAGTTGCAGCTGATGGCCGGCTACGTCCGCTCCAGCAACTCCGGCACCGCCATCGGCACCCTGGACAGCGACCGGGTCGCCAAGAGCATCGCCATCCTCCAGGGCGCGGGCGCGCTCAAGTCGAACATCACCCCGGACCAGATCATCAACTTCGACCTCGTGCCGAAGGCCTGACCGACACCGACGGTGCCACGGGGGTGCGACCCAGCGGTTCGACCGGTGGGTCGCACCCCCGTCGTGTGCCGGCCAGCGTGCCGGCAGGAGAGGAGGACCCTGTGACGGAGTCGATGACCCGTCCCGTACCCGGGTCGGCCGGACCGCCGACCGCGCCGGGTGCCGTGCCGACCGCCCCCCCGACGCCCGGCCGGTCACCCTGGTCCCGGATACGCCCCGCGACGGTCGGCCTGCCGCTGCTCGGCCTGGTGGTCACGGTGGCCGTCTGGTGGGCGGTCACCTCCGGGCTGCACCTGGTGCACCCGGCGTCCCTGCCGCCGCCGCAGGCGGTCGGGTCGTCACTGACCGCGTCGGCGGACGTGCTCTTCCCGGCGCTGGGCACGACCACCCTGATGACCCTGCTCGGCTTCCTGCTGTCGACGGTCGCCGGGGTGCTGATCGGGATGGCGCTGGCCGCCTCCCGGCGGGTCGAGCGGATGTTCGCCCCGCTGCTGGTGGCGATCAACGCGGTCCCGAAGATCGCGCTGGGGCCGCTGCTGGTGGTCTCGGTCGGCTGGGGGACCAAGCCGATCCTGACCATGGTGTTCCTGCTCTGCTTCTTCCCGATCGTGCTCTCCACCGCCACCGGCCTGACCACCACCCCGGCGGACCTGGCCGAGCTGGCCCGGTCGCTGAACGCCTCCTGGTGGCAGTCGTTCCGCAAGGTCCGGTTCCCGGCCGCGCTGCCGCAGATCTTCGTCGGGTTGAAGGTGGCGATGCCGCTGGCCGCGATCGGCGCGGTGATCGGGGAGTTCTACTCCGACAAACCGGGCCTGGGTTACCAGATCCTCCAGTACAACGGCGTCGGCGACACGGCGACCGCGTGGGCGGCGATCGTGCTGATCGCCGCCATGAGCATCCTGCTCTACTCGGCGTTGTCGCTGGTGGAGCGGCTGGCCCTGCCCTGGGTCCGGGCCACCACCTCGGCCCGCTGACCCGTCCCGGGGCGACCCCCCGACGCCACTGACGGGCCGACCCCACCCGGGGACCGGCCCGTCAGTGCGCGGCGGTCAGCCCGCCAGCCGCCACCGGCCACCGCGTGCGACCAGCGTGGTCAGCGCCTGCGGCATCAGGCCGGAGTGGTTGTCCGGGGTCATCCGGATCGGCCCGGACAGGCCGTCGAGCTGGGACGTCTCCAGCACGTCGCGCAGGCCGTCCCGGTCGACCTTGCCGTCGGGGCCACCGGAGCGCAGCGCCGAGTCGGCGATCAACTGCACGGCGTCGGCGGCGAACGACGACAGCCCGTTGTAACCGCCGAACCGGGCGGTGTAGTCCTGGAACCACTGCCGGCGGGCGGCCTTGGCCGGGGTGGTGGCGATGACGTCGTCGATCACCATGGTCTGCGTGAAGATCAACGTGGCCCGTTCGGTGGCCCGGCCGGAGCCGCCCAGGAACAGGTCGCCGGCCGCGGCGGCGTCGAGGAAGAGCGATCCGCCGTAGCCGGACTGGTCGGCGGCGGTGGCGGCGAGGGTGGCCTGCTCCGGCGGGGTCCAGATGATCAGGGCGGCGGGGTCCCGGTTGGTCAGCCGGCGCACCGGCGCGGCCAGTTCGGTGTCGGTGGTGCGGACCGCCTCGGCGCGTACCCGCTTGATGGTGGTCTTGCCGAACTCGGCGTCCAGCGCGGTCAGGCCCTCGCGCCCGTAGTCGTCGTCGCTGTGCAGGACGCCGACCTCGGTGATCCCGCGCCGCCGCAGTTCGGCGGTGAGCGCGGCGGCGCTGTCGGCCGCGTTCGGCGCGAGCTTGAACACGTACCGGCGTTCGGGGACCGGGTTGGCGACCGCGCCGGACGGGGCGAGCGCGATGGTCGGGATCTTCCGCTCGTTGATGGTGCGCACGGCGTCGACGGCGCACTGGTTGCAGCCGCCCATGATGATGGCGTTGACCGTGGCGTCGTTGCTGAAGTCGCCGATGTTGCGCAGCGACTCGGCGGCGTCGGAGCGGTTGTCCTTGACCACCAGCTTGATCTTCCGGTCGCCCAGGGCGCCGGACGAGTTCAACTGGTCGACCTTCAGTTCCAGGGCGCGCTGGTACGCCTTGCCGACCGGTGCGGCGGCACCGGAGAGTTCGAGGTCGGCGGCGATGGTGATCGGGCTGCTGTCCTTCTCTGCCGCGCCGAACGAGCAGCCGGTGAGCGTGGCGGCCAGCACGGCCGATGCGAGCGCCACGATGGTCGCGGAGCGGATGGGGCTCAACTCAGTCCTCCAGGTGCGGCGCGGGCGAGGCCCGGTCACCGCCGCTAGTCCGTCCTCAGTGGAGAAACGGGATTGTGTGCCGTACGGTGTGCGCGAAAGCCTGCAAAACCTTGCCAATGCGGGGGCGTGCGGTCAAGCGCGATGCTGACGGCGGTTTCGGGACGCGAATCTCACATTGTGGGGACATCAGATATTTACCCATGCTCACTCATCAGAGGCGAACGAACACTCTGGAGTGACATGCCCTGTTCAGGGGCGGCCTGCTCAGCAGGGAAAATGGTGACCAGCGCACTGGTCGACCGATTCCTGTCCGAACGCGGCTTCCCAAACAGGATCTTCTCTGATGAAATCGCGGCCGTGCCGCGCATGGCGCTGTCCGTCGCACCAGGCGCGGGTCGGCGGGTCAGGCGTGTGGAAGATACGACGGAGGCGATGTCGTGAGCACCGGACCGACGACCCTGCCCGAGCCAGGCGAAAATGCCGGACCCGACCGGGAGCGCCGACTGCCCCGGTTGCGGGATGCGCGGATTCGTTCCAAGCTCGCCCTCATTCTGGTCGTACCGGTCGCCGCAGTCATCGCGTTGGCAACAATCCGACTCGTCTCCACTACCGAGGGTGCTGTCGACGCGACCCAGATCCGGTCGCTGACCGCACTGTCCATCGACGTCTCGGCGCTGACGCAGGATCTGCACAAGGAGCGGATGGCGGCCGCCGCCTACCTGGCGAACCCGCAGCTGCGTCCGGACGACTACAACCTGCGGGTGCGGGCCACCGGCGAGCGGATCAACGCGTACCGGGCCGAGCGGGCCGACCTCGGCGAGGTCCCGTCCTCCGTGCGGGACCGGCTCAAGGTGATCGACGACCACCTGCGGACGCTCGACGCGACCCGGCAGGAGGTGCTCGACCGCCGGCAGATGCCGGTCGCCGAGGCCACCCTGCGGTACGGCGTGATCCTCACCGACCTGGTCTCGTACGGCGACACCCTGGCCCAGTTGCCCGGCCAGGAGAGCCTCGCGGACGCCCGCCGCGCGGTGGCCGCGTTCAGCCGGGCCAAGTCGGCCGTCGCCGAGGAGGAGGCGGTCGCCTACACCGCGCTGGTCGGCGGACGCCTCGACGAGGAGCAGTTCTCCTCCTTCGTGGCGACCCTGACCAGCCAGCAGGAGGCGCTGCTCGGCTTCTCCCTGGCCGCCGACCCCACCCAGCGCGCGCTGGTCGACAGCGCGGTCTCCGGTGACGCCGTCGGCCTCGCCGACCGGGTGGCCGCCGACATCACCCGCTCGGTCGGTCAGCGCAGCCCGGTCAGCGCCGGTGACGCCAGCGCCGCGATCGGCGCGGTCAACGACCTGATGAGATGGACCGAGATCCAGCTCCAGGACACCCTGCTCGCCCGCTCCGAGCAGGCCCGCAGCGACGTCATCCAGCAGGCCGTCATCGAGTCGGTGCTGGTGCTGCTCACCCTCATCGTCGCGATCACCCTCGCGGTGGTGCTGGCCCGCTCGCTCAACCACTCGCTGCGCCGGCTGCGGGAGGGCGCGCTGTCGGTGGCGAACCACGACCTGCCGGACGCGGTCAAGCGGCTGCAGAACATGGGCAGCGTCGGTGACGGCGGCGTCGAGGAGATCGTCCGCCAGGTGCGGGACCCGATCCGGTTGACCAACCGGGACGAGGTCGGCCAGGTGGCCCTGGCGTTCAACGTCGTCCACCGGGAGGCCGTCCGGGTCGCCGCCGAGCAGGCGGCCCTGCGCACCAGCGTCTCCGCGATGTTCCTCAACCTGGCCCGGCGCAGTCAGACCCTGGTCGACCGGATGATCGGCGAACTGGACGCGATCGAGCGCGGCGAGGAGGACCCGAAGCGGCTCGCCCAGCTCTTCGAGCTGGACCACCTCGCCACCCGGATGCGCCGCAACGACGAGAACCTGCTGGTCCTGGCCGGTGCCGACTCGGCCGTGCCGCGCCGCGACGACGCCCTGCTGGTCGACGTGCTGCGCGCCGCCCAGTCCGAGGTGGAGCTCTACAACCGGATCGAGTTCGGCACCGTCGACACCGACATCTCGGTCGCCGCCCACGCGGTCAACGACGTGGTACGGCTCGTCGCCGAGCTGCTGGACAACGCCACCCGCTTCTCGCCGCCCACCACCACCGTGGTCGCCGACGGCCGGCGCATCCGCGACTACGTGCTGATCCAGATCGAGGACCGGGGACTCGGCCTCACCGACGAGCAGCTCGACTCGCTCAACCGCCGGCTCGCCGCCCCGCCGACGGTGGACGTGGCCGCCTTCCGGCTGATGGGTCTCGCCGTGGTCAGCCGGCTCGCCAGCCGGTACGGCATCCGGGTGGAGCTGCGCCGCAACGTCGAGGGCGGCACCGTCGCCCAGGTGACGCTGCCCAACGCCACCGTGGTGCTCCCCGCCCACCGGGGCCGGGACCAGGCGATCAGCCGGCCCCGGCAGCCGCTGGCGGTCGAGCAGCCGCCCGCGCAGGCCGGTATCGGTGGGGCCCTCAACGGGGCCCGCAGCGCGGCGGCGACCCTGACCGACCAGTGGCGCAACACGCCGCCCGCCCCGGCCCCCTGGCAGCCGCCGGTGGACGCCCGGGACACCGCCCCCGCCGTGCAGTTCGGCGGGCCGGTCTCCGCCCCGCCGTTCGCGCCGGTCCCCACCCCGGCGACCGCCGACTCCGGGTTCAACGCCTTCTCCGCCGGCAGCCCCACGATGGCGAACCCGACCATCGACCCGCTGCCCCGCCGGGCCGCGCCGGCCGAGCCCGCCCCGGTGCTGCCGGCCGGCCCGGTCGCCGGTGCCAGATCGGAAGAGCGTC
>NZ_JACGMO010000262.1:0-1256 GCF_015354745.1 Micromonospora sp. S-DT3-3-22 | reverse complement strand
TAGTACTGCAACGGCAGTTGGTTAGGGGTAGCCGTGTCGTCGGTAGTGGCAGGTTCGGGCTTGGTGTTGGCGTCGTCTGCGCCATCGGGACCAGGCCCAGACGTGCTCTGGTGGGTGGGTTGATCGCACTGCGAGTGCGGTGAGGAGTCTTCGGATCTCCGGTACGGTGTAGCCGATCATCATGTCGTCGCCAGGGCTGGTTCCCCTTTTGTGGTAAGGGATCGGGCGACGGACAGCCAGGCGTGGGCGGCCATCGCGAGGGTGATGTGGGCGTACCAGGCCCGCCAGTCACGGACCTGGTATTCGTCGAGGCCTGCTTCGTTCTTGGCCTGCTGGAAGCACTCCTCGATCGCCCACCTCGCGCCCGCGACACGGGCGAGGTCGACCAGGCGGGTCCGACGTGGTCCGTAGCAGACGTAGTAGGCGATCTCGCCGGTAGTGATGCTGCGCCGGGCCAGGAGCCAGTGTCCGCGGCCCGGCCGCCAGCAGATCCGTACCGGCACCCGAGCCCACCAGTACTCGCGTGGGCCGTGCGCGCCGGCGCCGGCCGAGAGCCGGCACCACGCCCGAGCGGGCAGACCGGCGATGAGTTGGTCGGCACGGGCCGTTCCCATGGTGGTGGTGATCATGTCGTCGTTGCGGCGGGTCGCGACCACATAAGCCACATCCCGGTGTTCCAGCCACACCCGCAGGGACTTCGACTGCCCGTAGGCCTCGTCCATCGTCACCCACCCCACCGGCACCCCCGCGTCCAGGGTGCGGGCGAGCATGGTGCGGGCCATCTGCACCTTCGTGGCGAACTCCACCTCGTCGGGGATCCCGGCGGCCCGGCACCGGTCCCGGTCATCGGTCCACGAGGTCGGAAGGTAGAGCTGCCGGTCGATCAAGGCGTGACCCTTCGCTGACCGGTAGGCAAGGAACACCCCGACCTGGCAGTTCTCCGTCCGACCAGCCGTGCCGGAGTACTGACGCTGCACCCCCGCCGACCGGACGCCCTTCTTCAGGAACCCGGTGTCATCGACGATCAACACCCCCGCCGGGTCACCGAGATACTCGACCACGTAGTCACGCACATCGTCCCGCACGGCGTCGACGTCCCAGTCCGCCCACCGCAACAACCGCTGCATCCCGTCCGGCGACACATCCCCGGCCTGCTCCGCCAAGGTCCAGCCGTTCTTACGGCCCAGGCCGGAGACCAGCCCACACAGGTACTGCCGCGCCCGCCGACGCGGCTCCGACCGACGAAACCGTGGCCC
>NZ_JACGMO010000261.1:0-1576 GCF_015354745.1 Micromonospora sp. S-DT3-3-22 | reverse complement strand
CGACCACCGCCGCGCCGGAGCCGACCGGCCCGCCACCGCAGACCACCGCGCCCGCGCCGACGGCCACCACCACCACGCCGACCGCCCGGCCGCCGCTGCCCGGCCGGCCCACGCGCCCCGGCCAGGCGGGCGGCGGCCGGACCGGGGTCCGGGTGGGCACCGGGGACGTGACCCTCGACGACGACTACTGGGCAGCCGGCAGCACGGTCACCGACCTGCGGGTCACCGTCACCAACACCGGGTCCGTGCCGGCGCGGCTCCGGCTGGCCTACACGCTGCCGGCCGGGCTCACCGACGCCGGGACGCCGGGCTGCGGGGCGAGCGGCGACGGCGGATGGCACTGCGGCGAGTGGGCCACCGCGCCGGGCGACCAGTTCAGCAGCATGATCCGGGTACGGGTCAGCGGCACCGCCTGGCGGCGGATGCCCCTCAGCGGCACGGTCCGGGTCACCGCGACCGGCCCGGACGGCGGCACCGCGCAGGACGACGAGGGGTTCGCGGTGCTCTTCCCGGCCGGCCCGCCGGTGCCCGGGATACTGCTCGACGCCGACGAGGTGGCCTTCGACATCAGCGGCGGGCCCACCGTGCTGACGGCCCACCTGGGCAACACCGGCAGGGTGCCGGCCGCCGGGCGGGTCGAGGTGACGCTGCCGGAGGGGGTCAGCGTGCTGGACCCGCCGGCCGGCTGTGCGCCACTGGCCCCGACGCGTACCCGTTGCGACCTCGGGGTGGTGCCGGCGGGGCGGACGCAGACGCTCCGGTTCACCGTCGCCGCCACCCCGGACGCCCAGCGCGAGGCCCCGCTGGCCGGGGCGCTGACCGGCCGGTTGGACCCGGAGAGCGGGGCGGCCCGGCAGGTCCAGATGAGTTTCCGGATCACCGCCGCCGCCGCGCTGTCCACCCCGCCGGTGGGCACCCCCGCGCCGACCGGTTCGCAGGGGTTGATCGCGGCGCAGGGCGGGACGGTCGCGTTGAGCGGGATGTCCTCCGCCCAGCGGACCGCGCTCGCGTTGATCACGCTCTCCGTCCTGCTGGTGGTGCTGGCCCTCGTGCTGGCGACCGGTGCGCTGCGTCGGCGCTCGGCCGAGGTGGCGGAGGACCGGCCGCCGACGGGACGGCCGGACTGACCGTCCGGCGGTCGGGGCGGGTCGCGGTGCCGCCCGGACGGTCGCGGTGATATCGATTACGGCGGGCACCACAAATCGCCGCATAGCAGTACAGATTTTACCGATCCGGTTCCCAGGTGTCGGACCTCCACCAAGGATGCCCTAAGCCCGGGACGTAGGCTCGGAGGCGAGAGATGACAGCGGTCCGGCCCGCCACGGGCGGACCGGGCGCAGCGGCGCATCAGGGAGGTCGCGTGGCCGGGCAAGGCGGGGTCACCATCATGTGCAGCCGCACGCGCGGCGGGGCCGAGCGAAGCGAGGTGCAGGCGTGACCAAGCAGATCCGTCAGTTGGACCGGGTGGTGATCCGGTTTGCGGGTGACTCGGGTGATGGGATGCAGTTGACGGGGGACAGGTTCACCTCGGAGACGGCGCAGTTGGGTAATGATATTTCGACGTTGCCGAATTTCC
>NZ_JACGMO010000260.1:0-1706 GCF_015354745.1 Micromonospora sp. S-DT3-3-22 | reverse complement strand
GCCGGGGCGGCGACCGCGCGTGCCGGCGGGGCGGCTCCTGCCGTACCCAGGCCGGCGGGACAGGCTACGGCCCCGGCGCAGACCGGTGCGGCCCCGGTGAGCAGCGCGATCGCGGCGGCACGGGCGGCTGCTGCGGCGGCTGCCGCCGGCACCGCCAAGGGGCCCCGGTCCGCCCAGCCGGCACGCCGGACGGCGGACGCCGACTGGGCCGGTGAGCCACCGTACGACCCGGACTACGACGGGCCGGGGCGTGGCGGTGGACGCTCGCAGCCCACGACGGCTCCGGCCTACGAGGGGTTCGATCCGGGTGACGAACCGCTGGACGAGGTGATCGACGAGCGGACCGCCCGGCAGTCGAGCGAGGAGCAGGCGGTGCAGTTGCTCCGGGAGGCGTTCGGGGCCGAGAAGATCGACGAGGTGGACGCGCGCTGACCCGCCGTCGCCCGGACCGGAGACCACCGGCCGTGCCCGACTAGGCTGGGCGCGGCCGAGCAGACGAGTGCGAGAAGGAGCCATCCGTGCGCCCAGGTGGACAGCCGAACATGCAGCAGATGCTGAAGCAGGCGCAGAAGATGCAGCAGCAGATCGCCAAGGCGCAGGCCGAACTGGCCGAGGCCGAGCTGACCGGCACCGCCGGCGGCGGCCTGGTCACCGCGACCGTGTCCGGCTCCGGCGAGGTCAAGAGCATCAGGATCGATCCGAAGGCGGTCGACCCGGAGGACGTCGAGACCCTGGAGGACCTGGTCGTCGCGGCCCTGCACAACGCCGCCGAGGCGGCCAAGGAGCTGACCGACCAGAAGATGGGCCCGGTGGCCGGCGGCATGGGCGGCCTCGGCCTGCCCGGATTCTGACCCGCAGATGTACGAGGGTGCCATCCAGGACCTGATCGACGAGTTGGGGCGGCTGCCGGGCGTCGGCCCGAAGAGCGCCCAACGCATCGCCTTCCACGTCCTGTCGGCGGACCCGGCCGACGTCACCCGGCTCGCCGGTGCGCTGCGCAAGGTCAAGGACCTGGTCCGGTTCTGCACCACCTGCTTCAACGTCGCCGAGTCGGAGCAGTGCCGGATCTGCCGCGATCCGCGCCGCACCGACGAGGTGATCTGCGTGGTCGAGGAACCGAAGGACGTGGTGGCGATCGAGCGGACCGGTGAGTTCCGAGGCCGCTACCACGTGCTCGGCGGGGCGATCAATCCGCTGGAGGGGATCGGCCCGGACAACCTGCGCATCCGCGAGCTGATGAGCCGGCTCAGCGCGGGGACGATCCGCGAGCTGATCCTCGCCACCGACCCGAACACCGAGGGCGAGGCGACCGCGACGTACCTGGCGTTGATGGTCAAGCCGATGGGTATCGCGGTGACCCGCCTGGCCAGCGGCCTGCCGGTCGGCGGCGACCTGGAGTACGCCGACGAGATCACCCTGGGTCGGGCCTTCGAGGGTCGCCGCGCGGTCTGACCCTCGCCGATCACCGGACCGGCCGGTGGAGACACGCCGATGGCCGGCACCCCGGGCGGGGTGCCGGCCATCGTGTCGTACGGGTCAGCTGTTCCAGTGCTGGGCGACGAGGTCGGCGGCCTGGGTTTCCCACTGGGCGTAGTGGTCGGGGTACGCCGACACCTGCACCGTCTGGGCGGCCTTGGTCAGGGGCATGTCCTGCCAGCCGTCGACCTGCTTGAGGCCCTTGAGGAACGCCATCGTGGCGTACTCGG
>NZ_JACGMO010000026.1:0-67527 GCF_015354745.1 Micromonospora sp. S-DT3-3-22 | reverse complement strand
GTGTGCTCTTCCGATCTAGGCGGCGCTGCGCGCGGTGGGGCTCGCCGACCGGGCCCGCGACCCGGTGGCCACCCTCTCCGGCGGCCAGCAGCAGCGCACCCTGATCGCCCGCGCGCTGGCCGGCGGGCCGGAGCTGCTGGTGCTCGACGAGCCGACCGCCGGCGTCGACGCGGCCAGCCAGGAGGCGTTCGCCGGGGCGCTGCACGACTTCGTCGGCACCGGGGGCACCGTGCTGCTGGTCGCCCACGAGCTGGGGCCGCTGCGCCCGTTGATCAGCCGGGCGGTGGTGGTGCACCAGGGCGGCGTCTGCCATGACGGCCCGGTGCCGGAACCGGCCGGCCACCACGCCGAGCCCGACCACGACCACGTGCACCCGCACGGTCCCGAGGAGCCCGCCGGGCTGTGGAGCAGCTGAGCAATGGACCTCTTCCAGTACGACTTCATGCAGCGGGCGCTGGTCGGCGCCCTGGTGATCGGGCTGGCCGCCCCCGCGCTCGGCATCTACCTGGTGCAGCGGCGACTGGCCCTGATCGGTGACGGCATCGGCCACGTCGCGCTCACCGGCGTCGGGGCGGGCCTGCTGCTCAACCGGTCCCCGGTGCTGGTGGCGGTGGTCGCGGCGATCCTCGGCGCGGTCACCATCGAACTGGTCCGGGCCCGGGGCCGCACCTCCGGCGACCTGGCGCTGGCGCTGCTGTTCTACGGCGGCATCGCCGGTGGGGTGATGCTGGTCGGGCTCTCCGACGCCAGCAGCGCCAACCTCAACGCCTACCTGTTCGGCTCGCTGACCACCACCTCCCCCGCCGACCTGGCCACCATCGCGGTGCTCGGCGCGACGATCGCGGTGCTCATGCTGGCGCTGCGCCCGGCGCTGTTCGCGGTCTGCCACGACGAGGAGTACGCCCGGGTCGCCGGGCTGCCCGTGCGGGCGTTGAACCTGCTGCTGGCGGTCGCCACCGCGGTCACCGTCACCATCGCCATGCGGGCCGTCGGGGTCCTGCTGATCAGCGCCCTGATGGTGGTGCCGGTGGCCACCGCGCAGCAGGTCACCAGGGGTTTCCGCAGCACCATGACGGCGGCCATGGCGCTCGGCCTGTTCGCCGCCGGAGCGGGGGTCTGGGTGGCGGCCACCGCCGACACCGCCCCCGGCGCCTCGGTGGTGCTGCTGGCGATCGCGTCGTTCCTCGTGGTGGCGCTGGCCGCCGCGGCCCGGCGGGTGCTGCGCCGCCGGGCCACCCCGGCCGTGGTCAGCGCGCCGGAGCCGCACGAGGTGGTGCTCCGGTGACGCCGACCGACGTACCGTCACCGGTATTGGTTACCGTTACGGGGTGACCGGCACCCACGGCTACGACGCCTTCGAGGGCGCGGGCGAGCTGCTCCGGGCGCTGTCCGCGCCGATCCGGCTGGCGATCGTGAGCGAGCTGGCCCAGGGTGAACGGTGCGTGCACGAGCTGGTCGAGCAGCTCGGCGCACCGCAGCCGCTGGTTTCCCAGCACCTGCGGGTGCTGCGCGGCGCGGGGGTGGTGCGGGGGTCCCGGCGCGGCCGGGAGATCGCCTACGCCCTGGTCGACGAGCACGTCGCGCACATCGTCGCCGACGCGGTCAGCCACGCCGGGGAGGGGCCGTCCGCCCCCGCCGAGCCGGCCGTCGGGCGCGCGGGGGGGTGCCGGGCGGCCCGCGTCGTGGCACGCTGTCGGCCGTGAAGATCTACGCTGACCGTTTTCCGGTCGCCCTCCGTCAGTTCCTCACCGACCTGTTCGTCGTCGCCTGGGTCTATGCGGCGGTCCGCTTCGCGATGTGGCTGTACGACCTGGTGGAGAAGCTCGCCGTACCCGGGCGGAAGCTGGAGGGGGCCGGTGGTGGCCTCGCCGACAACCTGGCCGAGGCCGGCGGCAAGGTCGGCCGGGTGCCGCTGGTCGGCGACGAGCTGACCGGCCCGTTCACCAAGGCCGCCGACGCCGCCCGTGCGGTGGCCGAGGCCGGCCGCGACCAGCAGGACCTGGTCGGTCAGCTCGCCTGGGCGCTGAGCATCGCCGTGCTGGTCTTCCCGCTCGGGCTGGTGCTCTTCGGCTGGCTGCCGCTGCGGCTGCGCTGGATGCGCCGGGCAGCCTCGGCGAAGGCCCTCGCGGCCGGCCCGGCCGGCCGGGACCTGCTGGCCCTGCGCGCGCTGACCAGCCAGCCGCTGCGCCGGCTGACCCGGATCGACCCGGACGTGGCGCAGGCGTGGCGGCGCGGCGACGACGCCACCGTCGACGCGCTCGCCGCCCTGGAGCTGCGCCGACTCGGCCTACGCGGCGGCCGCTAGGCACCTTCTCCTGTTGTGCCGACCCACCCCACAGGCTTAGATGATGGTGAATGTCTTACGCCTGGTGGCCGTCGGCACGCACGGCCTGGAGAGGGGGCGTCCCATGCCCGTGTCCCGTATCCGGTCGATCGTCGCGGCCGGGGCAGCCGGGGTGGTGGCGGTGCTGGCCGCCACGCTCATCGCGCTGCCCGCCGCCCGGGCGGCCACCGGTGACGGCTCCCCCACCGACCCGAACATCGCGTTCGTCGGCCGCTGGGACCGCAGCACCAGCAGCGCGTACGTGCCGAACTGGGCGGGCGCCTACCTGCGGACCGGGTTCACCGGCACCACGGTCAAGCTGCGGCAGCGCCGGACCATCGATCTCTACTACAGCATCGACGGGGCCGACTTCCGCTACCTGACCAACGTCAGCGGCACGGTCAACCTGACCCCGACCCCGCTGCCCGCCGGCAACCACACGCTGGTGGTGTCGTACCGGGTGGTCGCCGGCTCGTACACCGGGGACGCGGTGTTCCAGGGGTTGACCCTCGACACGGGCGCGCGGACCCTGCCGGCGGTGGTCCGGCCCCGGCTGATCGAGTTCGTCGGCGACTCCATCACCCTCGGCACCACCTCGTCGCGGACGGCGCTGACCGCGTACGGGTGGCTGACCGGCGAGCAGCTCGGCACCGAGCACACCCAGCTCGGCTACGGCGGGGGCTGCCTGGTCGCCACCGCCGACGGCTGCGTCAGCGTCGCCAGCCAGTTCCTCCGCACCGGGTACGCGGCGAACAGCCCGGCCTGGGACTTCAGCCGCTACCAGGCCGACGCCGTGGTGATCAACCTGGGCACCAACGACCGCAGCCACGGGGTGAGCGGCACGGACTTCCAGAACCAGTACGCCACGTTCATCCGTACCGTGCGGGGAAAGTACCCGCGTGCGGCGATCTTCGCGCTGCGCACCTTCAGCGGCCGGTACGCCGCGGAGACCGCCGCCGCCGTCACCACGGTCACCGGAGACGGTGACCGCAACGTGTTCTACGTGGACACCACCGGCTGGCTGCCGGCCGACGGGCTGAGCGACTCGGTGCACCCGAACGACGCCGGGCACCGGGCGATCACGGCCCGGCTCGCCCCGGTCGTCGCGGCGAAGCTGTCCACCACGCCGACGCCGACCCCGACCACCGCAGCGCCCACCACGGCAGCACCCACCACCGCACCGCCCACCACGCCCCCGGTTACCACCGCACCGCCCACCACCGCTCCGCCGGTGACCACGCCGCCGGCCGGCGGGACCGGCTGCGCCGTCGGGTACGCGGTCACCGGGCAGTGGCAGGGCGGGTTCCAGGGTGAGGTGACGATCCGCAACACCGGCACCACCCCGGTCGACGGCTGGACGCTCCAGTGGACGTTCGCCGACGGCCAGCGGATCAGCCAGGCCTGGAACGCGGGCTACACCCAGAGCGGCGGCACCGTCCGCGCGACCAACGTCAGCTGGAACGGTGCGATCGCGGCCGGCGCGACGGTGAACTTCGGCTTCCTGGCCGACGTCACCGGCACGAACAACCGGCCCGGTGGCTTCACCCTCAACGGCGTCGCCTGCACGCTGTCCTGACCCCGGTCGGGCGGCCCCGGTCCGGGGCCGCCCGACCGCACGCCGTCAGCGCAGGTAGGCCGCGAGGCCGAGCTGCTGGTTACGCAGGGCGGTGGCGACCACGCCGGCGATCTGCCGGGCCCCGGCCGTCTCGAAATGGGTGTGGTCGGCGCAGAAGAACGCGCCCACCGCGCCCGAGTTGTAGTCGCCGTTGTTCGGGCACAGCTTCAGCGTGTTGTAGAGCGTGTAGCTCAGCTTGTGCAGGTCGATGACGGGGACGTTGTTGGCCCGGCCCGCGTCGAAGGTCTCGGTGAGGAAGCCCCGGTTGCCCACGGCGGTGCTGCCCGAGCAGGTGATCGCGGCGGCGGGGGTGAGGAAGACCGGGTACGCGCCGCGCTGCTGGGCCGCGCGGGCCATCACGCCGAGCAGCTCCTTGTAGCGGGCCGAGCCGACGTGCCGGTTACAGGTGGTGCTGCCGTCGTTGATGCCGAACTGGATGAGCAGGTAGTCGCCGGCCTTCATCCCGCCGGTGGCGTTCAGCATGGCCTGCCAGCGGGTCGAGTAGGTCTGTGGGTTGATCACGCACTCGCCGGCCGCGTTCATCGTGGTGGTGACGTTCGGGTCGTACAGCCAGGTCTGGATGCTGCGCCCGCCGACCGCGCTGTTGACCACGGTGGCGTTGCCGTTGAGGTACTGGCCGAACTGGTTGCCCCAGCCCACCGGGCAGGCCCCGCTGGACGACGGGTTGGCGACCGTGGAGTCACCGGCCAGCCACACGGTGACCGGCGGCTGCGTCGAGGGCGTCGGGGTGGGCGTGCGGGTCGGCGTCGGCGTGGGGGTGAGGGTGGGCGTCGGGGTCGGGGTGGGTGGGGTGGACGGTGGCGGGCAGGGCGTGGCGGTCGGGGTCGCGCCGGTGCAGGAGACCCCGTTGAGCGCGAACGCGGTGGGCGCCGGGTTGGCGGTGGTCCACGCGCCGTTGAACCCGAAGCTGACGCCGGCCCCGGTCCCGATGGTGCCGTTGTAGCCGACGTCCTTGGCGCTGACCGCCGTCCCGTTCTGGGTGACGGTGGCGTTCCATGCCTGGCTGACCCGCTGTCCGCTGGCGAACGCCCAGGTGAGCGTCCAGCCGGCGACCGGGTCGCCGAGGTTGGTGATGGTCACGTCCGCGCCGAAGCCGCCCTGCCACTCGCTGGTGACCTTGTAGTCGACCCGGCAGCCGGTGGCCGCCGCGGTGGCGTTCCCGGCCGCGACCGCCACGCCGCCCGCGAGGACCGCCAACGTGATCGCGCCCAGTCCGGCGAGACGTCGCCGTGCTGCTCTCATGGTCCACTCCTCGTCGCCGGTGCCGGGCCGGCGTCGCCCGCCCCCACTGGACGGCCGCCCGAGCCCCGCGACGATGGCCGCACCCCGGGACGAGAGGAGGCAACAATCGATGTTACTCGATATCAATCCCCCCTCCCACCTCCACCTGGCCGGACCGGCACGCCGGGCGAAGCCCTCGCCGGGCCGGGGCCGGTCATGCTGGGTCGTCGGGCGTCACGACCGGCTCGTCTAGGGTGGTGCGGTGCTCTACTTCCTGATCGTCATCGCCGTGCTGCTGCTGGTGTACGCCGCCGTGCTGGTCAGCTTCGTCCGGCGCGGACGCAAGATCCCGCCGCAGGCGTACCTGGTGCTGGCGCTGCTCAACGGGCTCATCCTGGCCGCCGTGCTGGCCTGGGCGATCGCCCGCTGACCCGCCGGCCGGCCCCGACCGGCGGACGGGCCGGGGGCCCGCCCCGGCCGCCGTCGGCCCGGACGGGCCCCCGGCCCACCGCATCCACCACCACCCGGGGGCGGGATCAGTCGCCGTTCAGCACCACCGGGTCGTCATCGTCGTCGTCGATGTCGTCGTCGCCCCAGTTGCGCCGGGCGAACGGCAGGATCACCCAGAAGGTCAGGAACCACAGGCCGGTGATCACGGTGAGCACCACGGCGATGCCGGTGTCGAGCACGAAATCGGCGATCAGCAGGACCGCGCTCACCATCGCGACCAGCATGAAGGCCAGGCCACCGGAGGCCATCCGGTGCGCGAAGCGGACCAGTTCCGGCTTGCGGCCCTGGCGGAACAGCGCCCGGTGGAAGGCGACCGGCGAGATGATCATCGCGGTGGCCGCGGCGGCGGACAGCAGGGCGAGGATGTAGACGTCCCGCTGGAACTCGCTGGTCCGGGTGAACCCGTTACTGAACGGCAGGGTCAGCAGGAAGGCGAAGAGGATCTGCACGCCGGTCTGGGCGACCCGCAGTTCCTGGAGCAGATCGGCGAAATTGCGCTGCCAGCGCTGCTTCTCGGATTCCTTCGACACGCGCTACCTCCGGTTCAGACGGTACGACCGACGGGGGCACCCCCCGTCGGCAGCAACGCCTGTGCCCGATCCACGATCGCCCGAAACCGATTCACGATCCCCGATCGGGGCGCTCCGTCGGCACCCCTCAGACCGCCCCGCGCACCCGGGCGAGAATCACCTCGGCCAACGGGCCCGGCGCCTCGTCGGGAATCCAGTGGGTCACCCCGTCGAACACCACGAACCGGTAGTCCCCCGACACGTGCCGGGCGCACGCCTGCGCGGCGGCCCGCCCGATCGCCACGTCCCGGTCGCTCCACACGTAGCTGGTCGGCACCGGCACCGGACCGACCGCCTTCATGTCCCGCCCCGACATCGCCCGGTACCAGTTCAACGCGCCGGTCAACGCGCCCGGTGACCGCATCGGCCCGGCGTACCGGGCCACCCGGGCCGGGTCGCCGACGCCGGACAACAGCCGGCGCAGCACCACCCCCCGCCCGGCCAGCAGCACCCGCTCCGCCAGGCCCGCCCGGCGGAACAACGCCATGTACGACGAGCGCGCCCGCTGCCCACGGTCGGTGGCCAACGCGTACCCGAAGGCGGCCGGGTGCGGCACCGAGACCGCGGTGAGGGTACGCACCCGCTGCGGATGCCGCGCGGCCAGCGCCCAGGCGACGACCGCGCCCCAGTCGTGCCCCACCACGTGCGCGGCGTCGACGCCCACCGCGTCCAGCACCGCCACCGCGTCGGCGACCAGCTCCGGCAGCCGGTAGTCGGCCACCGCGACGGGGCACGCCCCGGGCGAGTAACCCCGCTGGTCGGGGGCGTACGTGCGCAGCCCGGCGGCGTGCAGGGCGGGCGTCACCGCGTCCCACTCCCCACCGTGCTGGGGAAAACCGTGCAGCAGCAGCACCACCTCGCCGCCCTCGGGGCCACCGGCCCGTACGTCGAACGTCAGACCCCGCGCCGCCACCCGCACGATCGCCAGCCTACCCAGCCCACCCGGACGTCGAATGCCGGGAACCGTGTGACCTGCTGGGCCGTTGCCGCAGGTCGGTGCTAGCGTCTGCCGAGACAACTTCACATCCGACAGGGGAGCGCACAGCGCTGAGAGTGCGGGCACCGCCCGCAGACCCTCGAACCTGATCTGGGTAATGCCAGCGCAGGGAGTTCGGTCGACCTCCAGCCGCGCCGCCGTCCGGCAGCCGCCGGGCGCGGCGTGCGTCTTCTCCTGGTTCGATCGCTGGACTGGGAGGCACCGACATGCAGCACACCACCACCAACCGGTGGCGCACCATCGACATCGTGGTCGCCGCCGTGATCGCCGTCGCCTTCGGCGTCATCTTCTGGGCCTGGGGCCTGGTCTGGAAGGCCGCCGACCCGGCGTTCGCCGCCGCACCGGCCAGCCAGGCCGTGATGTACGGCGTCTGGCTCGTCCCGGCCGTGCTCGGCGGCCTGGTCATCCGCAAGCCCGGGGCGGCCCTGTTCTGCGAGGCCGTCGCCGCCACCGTCTCCGCGCTGCTCGGCGCCGAGTGGGGCGGCGTCACCATCGTGCAGGGCCTGATCCAGGGCCTCGGCGCGGAGCTGGCCTTCGCCGCGTTCCGCTACCGGGCGTACCGGCTGCCGGTGGCGGTGCTGGCCGGGGCGATGACCGGGCTGAGCGCCGCCCTGTTCGACTTCTTCGTCTGGAACGCCGAGTACGCCCTGACCAGCTACCGCCTGCCGTACGCGGCACTGACCGTGGTCAGCGCCGCCGTCGTCGCCGGGGTCGGCGGCTGGTACCTGACCCGGGCGCTCGCCGAGACCGGGGTGCTCGACCGGTTCCCCGCCGCCCGCGACCGCACGCTCGTCTGACCCTGCCGTGGCGAGCGGGAAGGGGTCGACGGCGTGGCCGGGGTGAGGCTGGTCGGCTTCGGCTGGCGGCACGCCGGGCGGCGGGCCTGGGCGGTACGCGGGGTCGACCTGCGCATCGACCACGGGGAACGGGTGCTGCTGCTGGGGCCGTCCGGGGCGGGCAAGAGCACCCTGCTGGCCGCGCTGGCCGGGCTGCTGCCGGCGGACTCCGGCGAGCAGGAGGGCACCGTCGAGATCGACGGCCTCGACCCGGCCAAGGCCCGCGAGCGGGTCGGCACCGTCTTCCAGGACCCGCAGTCCCAGCTCGTGATGGCCCGCTGCGGGGACGACGTCGCGTTCGGCCTGGAGAACCGGGGGGTGCCCGGCGACGAGATCTGGCCCCGGGTGGACGAGGCGCTGCGCCGGGTCGGTTTCCCGTACCACCGGGACCGGCCCACCGCGGCGCTGTCCGGCGGAGAGCAGCAGCGGCTCGCCCTGGCCGGCGTGCTGGCGCTGCGGCCGGGGCTGCTGCTGCTCGACGAGCCGACCGCCAACCTCGACCCGGCCGGCGGGGAACTGGTCCGCACGGCGGTGGCCGGCGCGTTGGACCCCGACACCACCCTGGTCCTGGTCGAACACCGGGTCGCCGACGCCCTGCCCCTGGTCGACCGGGTGGTGGTGCTCACCCCCGGCGGCGGGGTCCGGGCCGACGGGACACCGGAGGCGGTCTTCGCCGCGCACGGGGCCGCCCTCGCCGCCGAGGGGGTGTGGGTGCCCGGCCACCCCAGCGTGGCCCGGCCGGCCGCCGGACCGCCCGGCGCGGAGTTGCTCACCGCCGACCGGCTCGGCCTGCCGCCCCGGCTGGCCCCCACCGACCTGGCGGTACGCGCCGGCGAGGCGCTCGCCGTCCTCGGGCCCAACGGGGCCGGCAAGTCCACCCTCGCGCTGCTGCTCGGCGGCCTGCTCCGCCCCGGGGGCGGCCGGCTGACCGCCACCGCCGCACTGGCCGACGGGGACACCCGTACGCCCCCGCACCGGTGGCGGGCCCCCGCGCTGGCCGGCCGGATCGGTTCGGTCTTCCAGGACCCGGAGCACCAGTTCGTCACCCGCACCGTCCACGACGAACTGGCCCTCGGTCCGCGCCGGACGGGTCGCCCCGAACCGGCCGTCCGGGCCACCGTGGACGAGTTGCTGGACCGGCTGCGGCTGACCCGGCTCGCCGGGGCCAACCCGTACACCCTCTCGGGTGGGGAGGCCCGGCGGCTCAGCGTGGCGACCGCCCTGGCCACCGCGCCCCGGCTGCTGATCTGCGACGAACCCACCTTCGGCCAGGACCGCCGCACCTGGGGTGAGCTGGTCGACCTCTTCGCCGACCTGCGCGACGCCGGGCACGGCGTGGTCACCGTCACCCACGACGGGGACTTCGTCGCCGCGCTCGCCGACCGGACGGTCACCCTGCGCCCCGCCCGGGAGCAGCCGTGAGCGCCCCCGCCCCGCTCCCCCGCCCGGCCCGTCCACCCGCGTGGCGGCGGTCGTGATCGGCCTGGAACCCGTCGCGACGCCCGGTGCGCCGCTGGCCCGGCGCAACCCGGTGGCGAAGCTCGCCGCCGGGCTGGTCTTCTCGTTCCTGCTGGTCGCCAGCCTCGACCCGGTCGCGCCGGCGGTGGCGATCGCCGTCGAGCTGGCGCTGCTGCCGCTGTTCGGCATCCGCTACCGGGTGCTGGCCCGCCGGGCGTGGCCGCTGCTGGCCGGTGCCGTCGGCATCCTGGTCACCCTGGTGCTGTTCGCCGCCGACCGCTCCGGTCCGGTGCTCTGGGCCGCCGGGCCGCTGCTGGTCACCTCGGGGGTGCTGGTCACCGCGCTCGGGCTGGTGTTGCGGATGTTCGCGGTCGCCCTGCCCGGGGTGATCGTCTTCGCCACCACCGACCCGACCGACCTGGCCGACGCGCTGGTGCAGAACGCGAAGGCCCCGGCCCGCTTCGCCATCGGCGCGCTGGCCGCGTTCCGGCTGGTGCCGCTGCTCGGCCAGGAGTGGCAGATGTTGACCATGGCCCGGCGGGCCCGGGGCGTGGACGCCGGCCGTAACCCGCTGGCCCGGCTGCGGCTCTTCGCCGCCACGGCGTTCGCCCTGCTGGTGGGCGCGATCCGGCGCGGCACCCGGCTGGCGGTGGCGATGGACGCCCGGGGCTTCGACGCCGGCACCCCGCGTACGGTGGCCCGCCACCAGGTGTTCCGCCCCGCCGACTGGCTGCTCGTCGCCGGAGCGGCAGCCCTGGCCGCCGGCGCCCTGGCGATCAGCATCGCCCTGGGCACCTTCCGCCCCCTGATCGGCTGACCCACCCGCCCCGAGTCCCGCCCGCCGAGCGGCAGGCCGTCGGCAGCACTGAGCCGAAACAGCGGTATCCGAACCCTCGGATACCGCTGTTTCGGCGATCTGGCGTGACGGGCCGCCGGGCGGGTCAGCTGCGGCGGAAGGCGTACCGGCGGCTCTGGCCCTGGGCGGTGGTGGAGCCGGCCCGGACCGACCGGCCCGACCGCGACGGCGGTGGGGGCGGGGTCGACCGGGCGGCGACCTCCGGGTGGGACGACGCGACGGCGAGGGGAACCGGATGCGTGGGCGTCACGGTGAGCGCCGCGAGCGCCGCCGCGTCCACCTCCACCGGGGACGGTACGGGACGACGGGACTTCTTCGGACTGCGCTTGGCGGGCATACGCTGCCTCCTGACGAGGTGCGGAGGGCCACCCTGCCACGCCAGCGGCGGGCGGATGGTCGACGGACGGGATCGGCTCCGGACGACCGGCCACGAGGCATCCCCTGTCAGCAGGGGGCGGGAGACGCGGACGCCCGAGCACGCGGACCCACGGCCACGGCGGCGGGTCGGCGCTGGAGAAGGGCGTCAGATGCGCATGCCGCCACGCTAACCGACCCCCGCACCCGACGCACCCGCTTTCCCCCGACAACCCGTTCCGGCCGACGACTGTGGCCCCCGTCGGGCCCATGCGACCACCCTGTGACACTGGGTGGACTGCGGCTGCCGGCCCTCGCGGGCGCGCGATACGGTCGCAGCACACAGGTGACGTGAGAGGTGGCGGGTACGACATGACGCAACAGGCGACGGCGCAGATCGGCGTGACCGGGCTGGCGGTGATGGGTCGCAACCTGGCCCGGAACCTGGCCCGGAACGGGTTTACCGTGGCGGTGCACAACCGTTCCCCGGAGCGCACCCGCAGCCTGGTCGCCGAGCACGGTGACGAGGGCACCTTCGTGCCGTCGGAGTCCCTGGCCGACTTCGTCGGCTCGCTGGAGCGGCCCCGCGCGGTGATCGTCATGGTCAAGGCGGGCGCCCCCACCGACGCCGTCATCGACGAGCTGGTGCCGCTGCTGGAGGAGGGGGACATCGTCGTCGACGCCGGCAACGCCCACTTCGCCGACACCCGCCGCCGGGAGGAGACGCTGCGCGAGCACGGGCTGCACTTCGTCGGCACCGGCGTCTCCGGTGGCGAGGAGGGCGCGCTGCTCGGCCCGAGCATCATGCCGGGCGGCTCGACGGAGTCCTACCAGAAGCTCGGGCCGATGTTCGAGAAGATCGCCGCGCAGGTGGACGGCGTCCCCTGCTGCCAGCACGTCGGCCCCGACGGCGCCGGCCACTTCGTCAAGATGGTCCACAACGGCATCGAGTACGCCGACATGCAGCTCATCGCCGAGGCGTACGACCTGCTGCGGGCCGGGCTGGGGGCGACCCCGGCGGAGATCGCGGAGATCTTCCGGGAGTGGAACACCGGCGAGTTGGAGTCGTTCCTCATCGAGATCACCGCCGACGTGCTGGCGCACACCGACGCCGCCACCGGCAAGGCCTTCGTCGACGTGGTGCTCGACCAGGCCGAGCAGAAGGGCACCGGACGCTGGACGGTGCAGATCGCCCTCGACCTGGGCATCCCGATCACCGGCATCGCCGAGGCGACCTTCGCCCGGTCGCTGTCCGGGCACGCCGGCCAGCGTGAGGCGGCCCGCCGCACCTTCGGCGACGCGGGCGAGAAGTGGCAGGTCGAGGACCAGGACGCGTTCGTCGAGGACGTCCGCCGGGCGCTGCTGGCCAGCAAGATCGTCGCGTACGCGCAGGGCTTCGACCAGATCCGGGCCGGCAGCCGCGAGTACCACTGGGACATCGACCTGGGCGGCACCGCCACCATCTGGCGGGGCGGCTGCATCATCCGGGCCCGCTTCCTGGACCGCATCCGCGAGGCGTACGACTCGCAGCCGGAGCTGCCGACGCTGCTGGTCGCGCCGTACTTCGCCGAGGCCGTCAGCGACGGCGTGCCGAGCTGGCGTCGGGTGGTGGCGGACTCGGCGCGGGCCGGCGTACCCACCCCGGCCTTCTCCTCGTCGCTTGCCTACTTCGACGCGCTGCGCGCGGAGCGGCTGCCGGCGGCCCTGATCCAGGGCCTGCGGGACAACTTCGGCGCACACACCTACCACCGGATCGACCGGGAGGGCGCGTTCCACACCCTGTGGGCGACCGCCGACCGCTCCGAAGTGGCCGGCTGACCGTCTCAACCGTCACCCCCGGTGGGTCGCGGTGTCCCCCGGTGGGGGGCATCGGGGCCCACCGGACCCGCACGGGTCACTGCCCCACCCGAACGCCCCGCTGCCCACGGTGAGAACCGGGGCGGCGGGGCGTTCGACGCGTGATCAGCGGTGACCGGGCGTCACCCGGAACACCGGTGGCCGACGGTCACCAGAACCGACGACGGCGGGCCCGCTGGGGGCGCAGCACGTCGGCGCCCCGGGACAGCAGCCGGCTCACCCCGCTGGGGCCGCGCCGGGCCTCCAGGGTGTGGCTCAGCCGGCGGGCACCGGCCGCGGCCAGCGGCACGGCGACCGCCATGACCGCCCACTGCGCGATCCGCTTCTGAATCATGTGTGCTCACCTCCGCGATTGGCTGCTCAGGTGGTTGGTACCCCACCGGTGAGATCACCAATCGCGGCCCGGTCGACGGTCAGCGCGGCGGGGCTACCGGGTTGGGCAGCGCGCCGCCGAAGCGGCGGTCCCGCTGGGCGTACAGCTCGCAGGCGTACCACAGGTGGCGACGGTCGAAGTCCGGCCAGAGGGTGTCCAGGAACACCAGCTCCGCGTACGCCGACTGCCAGAGCATGAAGTTCGAGATCCGTTCCTCGCCGGAGGGGCGCAGGAACAGGTCCACCTCGGGGACCTCCGGGTGGTAGAGGTACTTCGCCACGGTCTTCTCGGTGATCCTGTCCGGGTCGAGCCGACCGGCGGCCACCTCCCGGGCGATCGCGGCGGCGGCGTCGGCGATCTCGGCCTGGCCGCCGTAGTTGACGCAGAACTGGAGGGTCAGCGTCGAGTTGCCCCGGGACATCTCCTCCGCGGTCTGCAACTCGGCGATGACGCTCTTCCACAGCCGGCCCGCCCGCCCCGACCACACCACCCGGACGCCCAGGTCGACGAGCTGGTCGCGGCGGCGACGGATGACGTCCCGGTTGAAGCCCATCAGGAAACGGACCTCGTCCGGCGAGCGCCGCCAGTTCTCGGTGGAGAAGGCGTACGCCGACAGGTAGGGCACCCCCAGCTCGATCGCCCCCTCGACGGTGTCGAAGAGGCTGTACTCGCCCTGCTCGTGGCCCTTGGTGCGGGGCAGGCCGCGCTCCTTGGCCCAGCGGCCGTTGCCGTCCATCACCACCGCGACGTGCTTCGGCAGCGCCTCGGCGGGCAACGCCGGTGGACGCGCCCCCGACGGGTGCGGGGTCGGCGGCACCGGCTCCCGCCGGCCGGCCCTCAACGATCGGATCACTCGGTCATCTCCCTGTCCACACCCTCCACACCGACCCGGGGTGGCAGCACCCGGCCACCCGGCGTACCGCCGTCGTCTGAGGCCGGCCCGCCGCCCACCGGGCCGGTGTCCGACGCACCGGTCGGCGGGCCACCCCGGTCGACCAGCGGCAGCGAGCGTAGCGCGCGTTCCAGGTGCCACTGCAGGTGCGCCGCGACCAGGCCGCTGCACTCCCGGCGTACCCCGGCGGCGGTGGCGTCGGCGACCTGCCAGTCGCCGCTGGTGAGGGCGGACATCAGGTCGATGGTGGCCGGCGCTGGGTGGGCCGCGCCGGGCGGCCGGCAGTCCGGGCAGACCGCGCCCCCGGCCGGTACGGAGAACGCCCGGTGCCGCCCCGGGGTGCCGCAGACCGCGCAGGCGGTCAGGGCCGGCGCCCACCCGGCGAGGCTCATCCCGCGCAGCAGGTAGGCGTCGAGCACCAGCGTGGTGGCGTGCTCACCCCGGGACAGCGCCTTGAGCGCGCCGAGGGTGAGCTGGAACAGCCGCAGCGACGGTTCCCGCTCGACGGGGGTGAGGCGTTCGGCCGTCTCCGCGATCGCGCTCGCCGCCGTGTACCGGGGGTAGTCCCCGAGGAAACGTTTGCCGTACAGGTCGATGCCCTCGACCTGGCTGACGCTGTGCAGCGAACTGCCGGTGTTGCCCTTCGGGTCCCCGGCGAGCTGGAGGTCGACGTGCCCGAACGGTTCCAGCCGGGCGCCGAACTTGCTGGTGGTGCGGCGTACCCCCCGGGCCACCGCGCGCAGCCGGCCGTGCCGGCGGGTCAGCACCGTGATGATCCGGTCGGACTCGCCCAGCTTCTGCACACGCAGCACCACCGCGTCGTCGCGGTAGAGCTGTCGGCGGTACCCGGCCATCGGGTCATTCTCTCTCGGGGTGGGAAATCAGGGTCGGATCGGGGTGGGTCGGCGCTCCGCCCCGGATGTGCGCCGGGGTACGACGGTCGTAGGTTGCTGGTCATGGCACTTCCCCGCAGCGTGGTCGCCCTGGGCGCGACCGCCGCCCTCATCCTCGCCACCGGGTGCGACACACTGGCGTTCCGGCGGCTGGACTTCGACACCACCGAGGCGGCGAAGATCGCCCGGATCACCGTCCGGCCCGGTTCCGGGGACCTCGTGGTGCGGGCCAACGGCCCGGCAACCGGGGTACGCGTCAAGCGGGTGCTCCGCTACCAGGGCGACCAGCCCGACACCACGTACCAGATCAGCGGCGACGAACTGGTGCTCGACACCGGCTGCGGCCCCCGCTGCTCGGTGTCGTACGAGGTGACCGCCCCGCCCGGGGTGCGGGTGCAGGGCGAGACCGGCTCCGGTGACGTGGAGCTGGCCCGGATCGGGTCGGTCGACTTCTCCCTGGGCTCGGGCAACCTGCGGATCGCCGACGCCAGCGGCCCGGTGCGGGCCGAGACCGGCTCGGGCAACATCGAGGTGCTCAACGTCACCGGCCCGGTCGACCTGCGGGCGTCCTCCGGTGACGTCACCGGGACCCGCCTCGGCGGCGACGTCTCCGCCGAGACCAGCTCCGGCAACATCACGCTCGTCCTGACCACCGCGGCCTCGGCGCGGGCCCACGCCGGCAGCGGGGACGTCGAGCTGACGGTGCCGGCGGGCCGGTACCGGGTGAAGTCCGACGTCGGCTCGGGGGACGCCGACCTCGGGGTGACCAACGATCCGGGGGCGTCGCTGGTGCTGGACCTCAAGACCGGCAGCGGGAACGTGACGGTCGTGCAGCGGTGAGGCGTCCCGGCGTACCTCACCGGGCCCTGGTCCCGGCGGCGTCGGCCCCGGCCGTCCGGGGTGCCGGGACGACGGGCGTCGCGGGCACCTGTCGGGTCGGCCGCCGGCCGGGGACCAGCTCGGGGCGGCGGCGGGCCGCCACGTCCTCGACCCAGCCGACCAGCAGGGTCACCACGCCGACCAGCAGGAAGACCAGCACCACCCGGATCGCCAGCCCCCACGGGTCGCGGGGTGACCAGCCGACCAGCCCGACCAGCGGGGTGAGCGCCACCACGAAGGGCATGTGCCACAGGTAGATGGTCAACGCGCGCCGGTTCACGATCGTCACCAGCCGGTCGACGATCCGGTTGCGGTCCACCCAGGCGGCGGTGGCCGGGGCCCGGCCGATGACCACCAGGATGAACGCCGCCGACCACAGGGCGTTGCCCAGCGGGATGTCGTTGAGGTCGTAGCCGCGCGGCCCGGGGTGGGTGAGGATCCAACCGGCACCGGCCCCGGCCAGCAGCAGCGCCACCGGCACCAGCACCCGGCCGGCCAGCCGGCGCAGCAGCCCGTCGTGGTGGGCGAAGCCGAGCAGCCAGGCGCCGAAGTACAGGCCGAAGTCGCGCAGGACCGCCGAGGTGGTGGTCAGCAGACCCGCCTCGATCGCGATCAGCAGCAGGTAGGGGACGGCCAGGGTGGGCAGCGGGGCGCGGCGGAACAGCCACAGCGCCACCGGGGAGGCGAGCACGAACCACAGGTAGTCCCGCAGGTACCAGATCGGGCTGAGCGCGAGCGCGCCCCAGTAGTTGGCCGGCGGGTCGGCGACCGGGAACAGCCAGAGCACCACCCGGGGGGTGAACACCAGTCCGGTCAGCAGCATCGCCGGGACGAAGACCGCCGCCACCACCCACAGCGAGGGCAGCAGCCGGCGCAGCCGACGCCCGACCGCGGGCACGCCGGAGCGGTCCAGCGACGCGGCCATCAGCGACCCGGCCAGGGCGAACATGACCGACATGGCCGGGAAGACCAGCGTCAGCGAGGCCAGCCCGGTGACGTGGTAGACCACGACCCGGACGATGGCCAGGAAACGGAGCAGATCCAGATATCGGTTACGCATCAGGCTGCATCTATGTCGGGGGCGGATGGACGTCCCCTACCCTGCGCACCCGACCTGTGAAACCGCTGCTAATCGGTGCCTGACGTGAAACTTCCCATATCAGTGTCCGAATTCCACCCCGGCGTACCCCGACGCCGGATCAGAAACCCAGCTTGCGCAACTGCTTCGGGTCGCGCTGCCACTCCTTGGCCACCCGGACGTGCAGGTCCAGATAGACCCGGGTGCCGAGCAGCTCCTCGATCTGCTTACGGGCGGTGGTGCCGACCTCCTTGAGCCGGCTGGCCCGGTGACCGAGCACGATCGCCTTCTGGCTGGGCCGCTCCACGTAGACGTCGGCGTAGATCTTCATGAGCTGACCCTCGGGGATCATCTCCTCCACCACCACGGCGATCGAGTGCGGCAACTCGTCGCGGACCCCCTCCAGCGCCGCCTCCCGGATCAGCTCGGCGACCAGCACCTGCTCCGGCTCGTCGGTGAGCATGTCGTCCGGGTAGAGCTGCGGCGACGGCGGCAGGTGGCCCGTCATCACGTCGACCAGGGTGTCCACCTGGTGCCCGGAGACCGCGCTGACCGGCACCACGGCGGCGAAGTCGGCCAGCTCGCTGACCGCGAGCAACTGCTCGGCCAGCCGCCGCTTGTCCACCAGGTCGGTCTTGGTGACCACGGCCAGCACGGTGGCCTTCAGCTCGCTCAGCTCGCCGCTGATGAACCGGTCGCCCCGCCCCACCGGCTCGTCGGCGGGGATGCAGAGGCCGATCACGTCGACCTCCGTCCAGGTGGTGCGCACCAGGTCGTTGAGGCGCTCGCCGAGCAGGGTGCGCGGCCGGTGCAGGCCCGGGGTGTCGACCAGCACCAGCTGCGAATCCGGCCGGTGCAGCACGGCCCGGATGACGTGCCGGGTGGTCTGCGGCTTGTTCGAGGTGATCGCGATCTTGGTGCCGACGATCGCGTTGGTCAGGGTCGACTTGCCGGCGTTCGGCCGCCCCACGAAACACCCGAAACCCGCACGGTACGGCCGCTGCTCCACGCCGGTCACTCGATCACCGTGCCGAGGACCGTCCCGTCCGGCGCGGCCACGTGGATCGGCGCGTCGGCGGACAGGTCCCGTACCGCGGCGTGGCCCGCCCCGTCCAGCGTCGACGCCTCGGTCACCACCACCGCCGCCTCCAGCCGGCTCGCCCCGGCCGCCACCGCCGACGCCACCGCGAGCTGCAACGCCGTGACCGTCAACGAGGGCAGCGTGACACTCGCCGCCGCGTACGTCCGGCCGTCCTGGTCGCGGACCGCCGCGCCCTCCACGGCGGACACCCGGGCACGGGCACCACGGGCCAGCACGACCAGCTTGCCGTCCTCGGCGCTCAACTCGGCCGGATCGGACGGGGTGGGCCGGGCGGCCGGCTCGACGGGTGTCTCAGGCATCGGCGGGTTGCCTCTCCTCGGTGCTGTTCTGATTGTCACGGGAATCGGGGCCGCCGGTCGGCGGCACCCGGCTGACCAGCACGCTGTCGATCCGGTTGCGCCGGCCGGTGGTGCCCTCGGCGACCAGTTTGAGGCCGGCCACCTCGGCGTCGGCACCCGGGATCGGCACCCGCCCCAGGGCCTGCGCCAGCAGGCCACCGACCGTCTCCACCTCGTCGGTGGGCAACTCGGTGTCGAACAACTCGCCCAGGTTCTCCACCGGCAGCCGGGCGGTGACCCGCACCGCGCCGTCGGCCAGGTGCTCCACCGGCGGGCGCTCGACATCGTACTCGTCGGTGATCTCGCCGACGATCTCCTCCAGGATGTCCTCGATGGTGACCAGACCGCCGGTGCCGCCGTACTCGTCGACGACGATGACCAGGTGGTTGCGGGCGGCCTGCATCTCCGACAGCAGGTCGTCGACCGGCTTGGACTCCGGCACGAACGTCGCCGGCCGCATCAGCTCGGCCACCGGCGTCTGGTGGGCCCGCAGGTCGCCACCCCGGGTACGCCGGATGAGGTCCTTGAGGTAGAGCACGCCGAGCACGTCGTCGACGCTCTCGCCGATCACCGGGATGCGGGAGAACCCGGAGCGCAGGAACAGCGCCAGCGCCTGGGAGAGGGTCTTGCCCTCCTCGATCCACACCATCTCGGTCCGCGGCACCATCACCTCGCGGGCGATGGTGTCGCCGAGCGCGAAGACCGAGTGGATCATCTGGCGTTCGCCGTGCTCCACCACCCCGCGCTGCTCGGCCAGGTCGACCAACTCGCGCAGCTCGACCTGGGTGGCGAACGGCCCTTCCCGGAAGCCGCGCCCCGGGGTGACCGCGTTGCCGATCAGGATCAGCAGCGAGGCGAGCGGGTTGAGCGCCCGGCCCAGCCAGCGCACCAGCGGCGCCACCGCCCGGCCCACCGCGTACGCGTGCTGCCGGCCCAGGGTGCGCGGGGCCACGCCCACCACCACGAAACTGACCACCGTCATCGCCCCGGCGGTCACCAGCGCCGCCCGCCAGCCCGCGCCGAAGCTGTCCACCGCCACCAGGGCGACCAGGGTGGTGGCGGTCAGCTCGGCGAGCAGCCGGAGCAGCAGCAACAGGTTGAGGTGGCGGACCACGTCACCGGCGACGGCCTGGAGGGTACGCGCGCCGCGCGCCCCGTCCCGGGCCAGCTCGGCGGCGCGCGCCGGGGAGACCGCGGCCAGCGCGGCCTCGGTCATCGCGATCAGGCCGGCGAGCACCACCAGCCCGGCCGCGAAGAAGATCAGCTGAAGATCGGGAAGGCCGGCGGTCGGACCGGCCGCGACTATGTCCATCACCGGGACCGGGTCGACCGCCAGCTGGCCAGCAGCCGGGCCTGGAGGGCGAACATCTCCCGCTCCTCCTCCGGCTCGGCGTGGTCGTAGCCGAGCAGGTGCAGCACCCCGTGCACGGTGAGCAGGTGCAGCTCGTCGGCGGCGCTGTGCCCGGCGGTGGCCGCCTGCTTGGCCGCCACCTCCGGACAGAGCACGATGTCGCCGAGCAGGGCCGGTTCACCGCCGGCCGGGGCGCTCTCCCCCGGGCCGTGGTCGACGCTGCCCTCGTCCATGGGGAAGGCGAGCACGTCGGTGGGGCCGTCGCCGCCCATCCAGCGATGGTTCAGCTCGGTCATGTAGCCGATGTCGACAAGCAGCACGGACAGCTCGGCGAGCGGGTTGACCCCCATCTCGTCGAGGGCGTGCCGGGCCACGGCGAGCACCGCGTCGGTGTCGACCTCGGCACCGGACTCGTTGGCGATCTCGATGGACAACTGTCTTCCTCTGATTGGTTAGCGGCGTCGGCCGGCCCGGCCGCCCTGGGCGGTCCGCCCCGGCACGGCGTGCACGCCCTGCGCCTGCTGGTTCTCCCGCTCGTCCCAGCGGGCGTACGCGTCGACGATCTCACCGACCAGCCGGTGCCGGACCACGTCCGCGCTGGACAGCTGCGCGAAGTGCACATCCTCGACGTGGCCCAGGATCTCCCGGACCACCCGCAGCCCGCTGGCCGTCCCGCCCGGAAGGTCCACCTGGGTGACGTCACCGGTCACCACGATCTTGGAACCGAAGCCGAGCCGGGTGAGGAACATCTTCATCTGCTCGGGCGTGGTGTTCTGCGCCTCGTCCAGGATGATGAACGCGTCGTTGAGGGTGTTGTGGGTGACCAGGAAGTCGTCGGTCACGTACAACGAGTCCTCGGCCGCCACCTGGATGCACATCGTCTCCTGGACCCCGGCCGGCAGGATCGAGTCGATGAACCGCATCGGTCGTCCGCCGCCGTGCTCGTCGTACCGCTGGCGCTTGCGGGCCAGCCGGAACGGCGGAACACCCGAAGGCAGCCGGATCTCCACGACGTAGGCGTCGGCGCGGTGCGGAACCGGAAGCCCGTTGGCCAGACCAGGCGTTCGTCCCTCAGCCTCCCGCACCCGCCAGGTCGCCACCCCACCGAGTGACTGGACCAGGTAGACGACGTCGTCCCGCAACCGGGCCGACGTCGTCGAGTACTGCACCCGACAGGTGCGCCCCGCCTGGACGACCGGCCCCCCATCGGTGTCCAGCAGCCCCTGCAGGACGGCCAGCCGCACGTCGACACCGTTCTGCAGGTAGACGTCGGGCACGAACTTGGTCGCCGACTTCGCACCGGCAAGATTCAGTTCACGAAGGACGAGCGTCACCGGGTTGGCGACGATCACCCCGCCCCGGTGACCGTCGACATGCCGGAGCACGTAGTCGTAGTTGCTCTTGCGCACCAGCTCGATGCCGGGCAGTGCCGCAGCGAGCGCGTCGGCCAACTCCGGGTCGGCGGTGCTGAAGGCCGGGGTGGCCCGCGACGAGATGGCACCGTCGCCGAGCAGCAGACCGAGGGCGTACGGGTCGAGCGGCACCTCCTGCGACTCGAGCTGCACCGGTGCCACGACCGGAAGCTCGTACCGGCGGATGTGCCCCCGCCGCTCCTTGCCGATCATCTCGCGCGTCTCGAGGGTGCGCCGACCGCCACGCCGCTTGTCCTCCGGGGTGGCCACGGTCCAGAGGTGTTCACCACAGCAGAGAGTGGACGCGCCGTCCTGGGTCGTGACCCGGTAGACCTGCTTGGGGCCCTGCGGGTAGATGCCGATCACCGGTGTGGGCGTCCCGTTCGAGCCGATGACCAGGTCGCCGACCCGCAACGACCCGAACGGCCGGAAACCTTCCGGAGTCAGCACCCGTGCGTCGTACGGCTGCGCGCGACCCCGCATATACGCCAGCGGGGCCACCTCGATGGTGCCGGCGGCCATCAGCTTCGGGATGGACTCCGGGTCGAGCATGTCGTGCAGCGCGTCGTAGAGCGGGCGCAGGTACGGGTCGATCTTCTCGTTCAGGGTGCCCGGCAGGAAGCCCAGCCGCTCGCCCGCCTCGACCGCCGGACGGGTCAGGATGATCCGGTTGACCTGCTTGGCCTGGAGCGCCTGCACGGCCTTCGCCATCGCCAGGTAGGTCTTGCCGGTGCCGGCCGGGCCGATGCCGAACACGATCGTGTTGGCGTCGATCGAGTCGACGTACGTCTTCTGCCCCAGCGTCTTGGGGCGGATGGTGCGCCCGCGCCGGGAGAGGATGTTGAGGGTGAGCACCTCGGCGGGCCGCTCGGTGCCGCCCTGTTCGAGCATGCCGACGGTACGCCGGACAGCGTCAGTGGTCAGGGTCTCGCCTTTCTCGATCAGTTCGAGCAGCTCGCTGAAGAGGCGCTCGGCGAGAGCGTTGTCCGCGGGCGCGCCGGTGATGGTGATCTCGTTGCCGCGAACGTGCACGTCGCTGGTGACCGAACGTTCGACGAGTCGCAGGATCTCGTCGCCCGCGCCGAGCAGGTTGACCATGATCTTGGCATCGGGAACCGTGATCCTGGTCTGCACCCGGGGCGGGCCGGGAGGTGGGGTGCCGGTCATAGGTCGGGCCGTGGGGCCCTGCGCCACCTGCTTCCATCTCGCGCCGTGCCCTGCTGGCGCGGCGTGCGGACGATACTCCCATCGTATCCGCTCGGCCCCGGCGGCACCGCGTCACTTTTCCCGCCCGGTTCGGACCGGGCGGTCGTACCGCCCTCCCGGGCCGGCGTCGGGCCGGCGGCCGGGGGGTTGGCATCCGGCCGGGGGCCGGCCCGGTCAGGCCCGGAAGTCGTACCGGTCGAAGGTCTCCTGGTGGCGGGTGAAGCGGTAGGTGGCCCAGTGCATCGCGACCACCGTCCCGTCGTCGTCGCGGGTGAGCCGCAGCAACTCCCCGACCTCCCGCCCGGAGACCGTCCGGAACACGTCCGGCGACTGCGGCGTCGGCGCGAACACCGCCGGGGGCCGCCCCGCCGGATCGTCCGCGCCCCGGGCCCGCAACGCCCCGTCGTGCCAGGAGAAGATGTACTCGAAGCCCTCGCCCCACCAGCGGCCCAGCAACCCGCGCAGCGGTCCGGGCGCTCCCGGGCCCGGCCGCCACGGCACGACCTCCGCCGGGTCGTGCTCGGCCGAGGCGGCGAGCAGCCGGTGCGGCAGCTCCAACACCTCGGCGGCGGTACCGCTGGAGGCGAGCACCGCGCAGCCCATCGCGCCGGCCGTGCCGTCCCCGCCGCGCCGGCCGTAGACCCCGGCCAGGAACCCCGGCATCGCGCCGTCGTGCCCCACGTGCACCACCCGGTCCGCGAACGGGACCAGGATCAGACCGAGCCCGAAGCCGGCCTTCCAGACCGTCTCGTCGGTGGTGGTCACCGGCCAGCGCATCTCGTCCAGCGTCGTCGCGGCGAGCACCGCCCCGGTCGGGTCCAGCGCGGCCGGGTCGGCCAGGAACGCCGCCCACCGGGCCATGTCCGTCGCGGTGCTCCAGAGCTGGCCGGCCGGCCCGATCGCCCCGAAGTCGGTCGGCGGCTCCGGATGCACCTCGTCGGAGTACGCGTCGACCAGGAAACCGGTCACCGCCTGCGGCCCCGGGTCGACCGAGGTGCCGGCCAGTCCCAGCGGGGTGAGCACCCGGTCGGCGAGCACCTCGGCCCAGGTGCCGCCGCGCAACGCGCCGACCAGCCGACCGAGCAGCGCCATGCCCAGGTTGGAGTAGTGGTAACGGCGGCCGGTGGGCAGCACCCGCTCGACCCGGGCCAGGTCGGCGACCAACTCGTCCACCTGCGGCGCGCGCAGCGTGTCCCACACGTCGCCGTACGGCTCGCGTTGCAGCCCGGCGGTGTGCGAGAGCAACCGGCGTACGGTCAGCTCGCCGTGCGCGGGCAGCGGCAGGTGCCGGCCCAGCGGGTCGTCCAGGTCGAGCAGCCCGTCGTCGCGGCACTGCATCACCAGCGCGGCGGTGAAGGTCTTGGTGACCGAGCCGATCCGGAACCGGCTCGCCGGGCCGAGGACGGTGTCGTTGCCGGTGCCGCCGACCTCGAAGCTCCAGAGCGGACTGTCGGCCCGGTGCAGCGCCACCGCCAGGGCGGGCACCCGTGCCTGCGCCTGGGTCCCGCGGACCATCCGTTCCAGCCGACGCCGTACCTGCGCCCCGTCGCCGTCCGGCTCGGGTTCCCCGTCGGCCGTCGACATCACACCAGGTCCCGGGCCAGCATCGGGCCCAGGGGCGCGCCGCCGAGCAGATGGGCGTGCACGTGGAAGACCTCCTGACCGCCGTACGGGCCGGTGTTGAACATCAGCCGGAAGCCGTCGCCGGTCAGCCCCTCGTCCTCGGCCACCGCCGCCGCCGTGGCCAGCACCTCGCCGGCCAGCGCGGGGTCACCCTGGCCGAGCGTCGCCACGTCGGCGTAGTGCTCCTTGGGGATGATCAGCACGTGCACCGGCGCCTTCGGCCCGATGTCACGGAAGGCCAGGGTGGTGGCGGTCTCCTTGACGATGGTGGCCGGAATCTCCCCGGCGACGATGCGGCAGAACAGACAGTCGGCTCCCATCCCCCCACTCTAAAGACCACCCTCGTTCCTTTACTCCCTCCCCACCCCTCCGCCCCTCCGCCCGCCCCCGCCCGCGTTGATCAAGAGCTTTACGTCAATCCCAGGCCCGCCGATGACCCAAACCTCTTGATCACCGGACGCACCGCCGGGGACGGTGGTGCGGGGTGACGTCGAGGGACGGTGATCAAGAAGTTTGCGGCGGGAATCGGGCCGGGGATGACGCAAAGCTCTTGATCACCCGGCGCACCGTCGGGAGACAGCGTCGCGGGGCAGTGATCAAGAAGTTTGGGGCGGGAATCGGGCCGGGGGGTGACGCAAACCTCTTGATCAACGCGGGCGGGGCGGGGCGGGCGGGGCGGGCGGGGCGGGGCGGGCTGGGCGGGGCAGCGGGCAGGTTCGGGGCGGGGCTCGGCGGGGTGGGGCAGGGCGAGGTGGGTTACCAGCGGGAGAGGCGGGTGGAGAGGACGGCCAGGGCGGCGGGGCCGGCGGTGGAGGTGCGCAGGACCGAGGGTCCCAGGCGTACCGGGCGGGCGCCCGCGTCGGTGAAGGTGGTCAGCTCGGTCGGGGCGATGCCGCCCTCCGGCCCGACGACCAGGACGATCTCGCCGGTGGTCGGCAGGTCGACCGCGGTGAGCCGTTCCTCGGCCTCCTCGTGCAGGACGAACGCCGTGCCCGCCCCGGCGATCCGGCGCGCCACCGTGGCGGTCGACTCGTCCGGGGCCCCGGCCACCACCGGCAGCCACGCCCGGCGGGCCTGTTTGGCCGCCTCCCGGGCCGTCGCCACCCACTTCTCCCGGGCCCGTACGCCCCGGTCGCCGCGCCACTGCGCCACCGAGCGGGACGCCGCCCAGGGCACGATCTCGTCCACCCCGACCTCGGTCATCGCCTGCACGGCCAGTTCGCCCCGGTCGCCCTTGGCGATGCCCTGCACCACGACCAGCCGGGGGACGTCCGCGTCGACGTACCCCCGGGAGGTGACGGTGACGTCGAGGGCGCCCCGGCCGACGGCGGTGACCACGGCGGTGGCGGTGCCGCCCCGCCCGTCGGCGAGCAGCAGTTCCTCGCCGACGCGCAGCCGTTGCACGGTGGCGGCGTGGTGCCCCTCGGGGCCGTCCAGGGTGAACTGGTCGGCAGGGGGCAGCGACTCGACCAGGAACAGCGGCGCGGACACGCCGCTCAGGCTAACCGGCCGGCCCGGCCGAGAAGCCACCCGGACCCCGGCCGGGCCCGGCCGAACAAGCCAGCCAGGGCCGGGCAGGCCAGCCGAAACGAGCAAGCCAGGACCCGGGCAGGCCAGCCGGGACGAGGCAGGCCAGCCGGCACGAGGAGGCCGAAGCTCCGCTGTCCCGGTACGGCCGGGTCAGGCGTGGCCGTTGAAGGCGTCGCGCATCCGGGAGAAGAAGCCACCCTGCTTGCTCAGCTCGGCGACCTCCTCGCCCCGGGTCTTGGCGAAGTCCCGCAGCATCTTCTCCTGGTCGGCGTCGAGCTTGGTCGGGGTACGCACGTCGAGGTGGACGTAGAGGTCGCCCCGGCCGGTGCCGCGCAGGTGCGGTACGCCCCGGGCGCGCAGCCGTAGCGTGCTGCCCGGTTGGGTGCCGGCCTTGACGTCGACGTTCTCGTCGCTGTCCAGCGTCTTGATGGTGAGCCGGGTGCCCAGCGCGGCGGCGGTCATCGGCACGGTGACCCGGCAGTGCAGGTCGTCGCCCTTGCGGGAGTAGACGTCGTGCGGCCGCTCGTGGATCTCGACGTAGAGGTCACCGGCGGTGCCGCCACCCGGGCCGACCTCGCCCTGCTGGGCGAGCCGGATGCGCATGCCGTCCTCGACCCCGGCCGGGATCTTGACGGTCAGCGAGCGGCGGGTACGTACCCGGCCGTCGCCGGCGCAGGTCGGGCAGGGATGCGGGATGGTGGTGCCGTAGCCCTGGCAGACGGTGCACGGCCGGGCCGAGACGACCTGGCCGAGGAAGGTGCGCTGCACCGACTGCACCTCGCCCCGGCCGCCGCACGCCTCGCAGGTCGCCAGGTGGGTGCCGGCCGCGGTGCCCGCCCCGGAGCAGGTGGTGCAGAGCACGGCGGTGTCGACCGTGATCGGGGCCTCGACGCCGAAGGCGGTCTCGTGCAGGTCCAGTTCCAGCCGCAGGATCGCGTCGGCCCCGGGCCGGGTACGCGGTCGGGGGCCACGGGTGCCACCGGCCGCGCCGCCGAAGAAGGCGTCCATGATGTCCTGGAAGCCGACGAACGGACCGGCCCCGCCGGGGCCGCCCGGGCCGCCGGCGCCCCCGCCGCCCGGGGCGAGCGGGTCGCCGCCCAGGTCGACGATCTGCCGCTTCCGGTCGTCCGAGAGGACCTCGTACGCGGCGTTGATGTCCTTGAACTTCTCCTGTGCCTCCGGGTCCGGATTGACGTCCGGGTGGAACTGCCGCGCCAGCTTGCGGTAGGCGCGCTTGATCTCGTCGTCGGAGGCTTCCCGGCTCACGCCGAGAATGCCGTAGTAGTCCCTGGCCACTGCGTTCCGTGTCCTCATGTTCGTCTCGCGTTTGCGCCGGTCGGCGGCCGGAGCCGGCCGCCGGCCCTGACTGGTCAGTTCTGGGCCAGCAGCTCGCCCACGTAGCGTGCCACGGCCCGCACCGTGGCGATGGTGCCGGGGTAGTCCATCCGGGTCGGGCCGAGCACGCCCAGCCCGCCGACGATGGTGGTGCCCGGGCCGTACCCGGTGCTGACCACCGAGGCGGCGCGGAGGTTGTCGATCTCGTTCTCGTCGCCGATCAGCACCCGGGTGGTGCTCGGCTCCGCCTCGCCGATCAGCTTGAGTAGCACGACCTCCTCTTCGAGCGCCTCCAGGATGGGTCGCAGCGAGCCCTGGAAGTCGAGCAGGCCGCCCCGGGTGAGGTTGGCGGTGCCGGCCAGCGCCAGCCGCTCCTCGGTGCGTTCCACCAGGGTCTCCAGCAGCACGGTAGACAGGGTGGTCATTGCGCCGCGCAGGTGCGGAGCACTCTCGTCGACCAGCGCCTGCACCAGCGGCGGAGTGTCGGACAACCGACTCCCGACGAGTTTCTCGTTGACCAGCCGGCGCAGGTCGAGGACGTCGTCGGCGGGGACCGGCGCGGGCAGCTCGACCAGCCGCTGCTCGACCCGCCCGGTGTCGGCGATCATGACCAGCATCAGCCGGGTGGTGGAGATCGGCACCAGTTCCAGGTGGCGCACCGACGAGCGGGCCAGCGACGGGTACTGCACCACGGCGACCTGCCGGGTGAGCTGCGCCAGCAGGCGTACGGTGCGGTGCACCACGTCGTCGAGGTCGACCGCGCCGACCAGGAAGCGCTCGATGGCCCGGCGTTCGGCCGGGCTGAGCGGCTTGACCCGGGAGAGCCGGTCGACGAAGAGGCGGTAGCCCCGGTCGGTGGGGACCCGGCCGGCGCTGGTGTGCGGCTGCCGGATGTAGCCCTCCTCCTCCAGCACCGCCATGTCGTTGCGGACGGTCGCCGGGGAGACCCCGAGCTGGTGCCGCTCGACGAGCGTCTTGCTGCCGACGGGCTCCTGCGTGGCGACGTAGTCCTCGACGATCGCCCGCAGCACGGCGAGTTTGCGGTCGTCGAGACCCATCTCCCACCTCCTGACGCACGTCGCCCCGGGCGCTGCCGCGCCCGGGCAAGCACTCTGGCACTCGACTGTAGCGAGTGCCAGTCTACGTCGGCAGGGCCGCCGCCGCGATGATCAAGACGGACCGTCGGTGCGCCCGCCCCGGCGGATGCCGGCGCGGGCGCTGACCGAACGTCGAGGCCAACCTCACCAGTGTCGCTCTGGTGCACCCTTGCCGGCAGCCCCTACCGTGGCGGGCATGACTGAACCACCTCGCCCTCCCGGCGCGGGGGACGGCGTCCCGCCGGACCCGACCGCGCCCCAGGGCTCGCCATACGAGCCGCCCACCGCACCACTGTCCGGCGCGCCGGGGGCGGGCGGGTATCCCCCGCCCGGCGGGTATCCGCCGCCCACCGGTGACCAGCCGCCGGCCGGCGGCTACCCACCGCCGGGTGGCTACCCCCCGCCCGGTGGCGGATACCCGACCGGCGGCACCTACGGTGCGCCGAGCGGCGGCTACGCCAACAGCGAGGACAAGACCTGGGCGCTGGTCGCGCACTTCGGCGGTGCCGCCGGCGCGTTGATCAGCTTCGGCCCGCTCGGCTTCGTCGCCCCGCTGATCGCCTACCTGGTGCGCGGGCAGCAGTCGCCGGCCGTCCGGGCGCAGGCGCTGGCCGCGCTGAACTTCCAGATCCTCTGGTCGATCATCGCGTTCGTGCTGCTGTTCGTGAGCTGGTGCCTGCTCTTCCTGCCCAGCATCGCGGTCGTGGTAATCCAGATCCTGTTCGGGATCATCGCCGGCATGAAGGCCAACGAGGGTCAGGCCTACCGCTACCCGATGTCCACCAGCTTCATCAAGTGAGTCCCGGCCGGCCGCTCCCCCGGCCGGTCGGGCACCACCGCCCGCCCCGGCGCGCCCCGCTGCGGTGCGCGGCGGGCCGGTGCTCAGGGCAGCAGGTCGCGGACCACCGCGTCGGCCAGCAGCCGGCCGCGCAGGGTGAGCACCGCCCGCCCCTGCGGGTACGCCACCGGGTCCAGCAGCCCGTCGGCGAGCGCCCGCGCGGCGGCGGCCCGGCCCACGTCGTCCAGCACGTCCAGCGGCAGCCCGGAGGCGAGCCGCAGGCGCAGCATCACGTCCTCCGTGTGCGTCTCGGCCGGGCTGAGGATCTCCCGGGCCAGGCCGGGTGAGTGCCCGGCGGCGAGCCGCTGGGCGTACGTGCTGGGGTGTTTGACGTTCCACCAGCGCACCCCGCCGACGTGGCTGTGCGCCCCCGGGCCGAGGCCCCACCAGTCGCCGCCGGTCCAGTAGAGCAGGTTGTGCCGGCACCGGGCCGTCCCGGTGCGGGCCCAGTTGGAGACCTCGTACCAGGAGAAACCGGCCGCGTCGAGGGCGGCCTCCGCCGCCAGGTAACGGTCCGCCGCCACGTCGTCGGAGGGGTACGGCAGCTCGCCGCGCCGCATCCGGGCCGCCAGCCGGGTGCCGTCCTCCACGATCAGGGCGTACGCGCTGACGTGGTCGACCCCGGCGGCGACCACCTGCTCCAGCGAGGCGGCGAAGTCCTCGGGGCGTTCCCCCGGCGTGCCGTAGATCAGGTCGAGGTTGACGTGGTCGAACCCGGCGTCGCGGGCCTCCCGGGCGGCGTCGACGGCCCGGCCGGGGCGGTGGGTGCGGTCGAGGACCGCCAGCACCCCGGGGGCGGCGGACTGCATGCCCAGCGAGATCCGGGTGTAGCCGGCGGCGCGCAGGGTCTTCAGCGACTGCGGGGTGACCGACTCGGGGTTGGCCTCGGTGGTCACCTCGGCGTCGGCGGCCAGCCCCCAGGTGCGGTCGATGCCGTCGAGCAGGCGGGCCAGGTCGTCGGCGGGCAGCAGGGTGGGGGTCCCGCCGCCGACGAAGACCGTGTCGACCCGGGGCGGTGGCGCGTCGCCGAGCACCCGGGCGGCGAGCGCCAGCTCGGCCAGCACGGTGTCGGCGTACGACTCCCGGCCGACGCCCCCGCCCAGCTCGGCGGCGGTGTAGGTGTTGAAGTCGCAGTAGCCGCACCGGCTGGCGCAGAACGGCACGTGCAGGTAGACGCCGAACCCGCGCGCGCCGACGGCGGGCAGGGCGGTGGCGGGCAGCGCACCGTCCACGGGAACGGTCTCACCATCTGGAAGGACGCCGGGCATGGCCACTAGTGTGCCCGGCATGACCTCTCCCGACCGACTCGTGCGGGTCGCCACGGCCCGTGGGGTGACCACCCTCACCCTGGACAGCCCGCACAACCGCAACGCGCTCTCCACCCCGCTGATGACCGAGCTGCTGGCCGGGATCGCCACGGCGGTCGCCGACGACGCGGTCCGGGTGGTCGTGCTGGACCACACCGGCCCGGTGTTCTGCTCCGGGGCCGATCTGAAGGAGACGGCGGCGGCGTACGCCAGCGGGTCGGTGCCGGCCGGGATGCTCGGTGACGTGCTGGTGGCGGTGCGGGAGTGCCCGAAGCCGGTGTTGGCGCGGGTGGCCGGGCCGGCGCGGGCGGGCGGGTTGGGCCTGATCGCGGCGGCCGACCTGGCGGTCTGCGCGTCTGAGGCGACGTTCGCCTTCACCGAGGTGCGGATCGGGGTGATCCCGGCGGTGATCTCGGCGACCGTGCTGCCCCGGCTGCACCCCCGGGCCGCCGCCGAGCTGTACCTGACCGGCGACACCTTCGACGGCCGGCGGGCCGCCGAGGTGGGGCTGGTGACCGCCGCCGTGCCGGCCGGCGAGCTGGACGCGGCGGTGGCGCGGTACTGCGCGTCGCTGGTCCGGGGCGCCCCCGGGGCGCTGGCCGGGACGAAGGAGCTGCTGCGCCGCCCGGCCGCCACGGACCTGCGTGCGGAGATCGCCGACCTGTCCGCCCGGTCCACCGGCTACTTCCTGTCGGAGGAGGGCCGCGAGGGCGTGGAGGCGTTCCGGCAGAAGCGGGACGCGGCCTGGGTGCCCCGGCATTGACCTGGTTTATCCCGATTTCCTGCGGGAACGTGAACCGGTCGACCGACCCGGGGCCACCGGTTGGCGACGTACGCTTGGCGAACGTTGAAACGGGAGGTGCGGGTGCGGACACGGACATTCGTGGCAGCCGGGGTCGTGGTGGCGTTGTTCGCCATCGTCGGGGGCTGGGGAGTCCGTCAACTCGACGGGGAGTTCCGGCTTCCCGTCGCCGGCCGTAGCTGCACCGTGCAGGCCGACGGCACCGTGAAGCTCGACGCCGACCAGATGGCCAACGCGGCCACCATCGCCGCGATCGGCATGCAGCGGCAGATGCCCGAACAGGCCGTCGTGGTCGCCCTGGCCACCGCGTACCAGGAGTCGGGGCTGCGCAACCTCGCCCACGGCGACCGTGACTCGCTCGGCCTCTTCCAGCAGCGTCCCAGCCAGGGTTGGGGCACCCCGGAGCAGATCCGCGACCAGCGGTACGCGGCGAACCGGTTCTACAAGGCGCTGAAGAAGGTACGCGGCTGGGAGCGGATGGAGGTCACCGACGCCGCCCAGGCGGTGCAGCGTTCGGCGTACCCGAAGGCGTACCAGAAGTGGGCCGACGAGTCCCAGGTGCTGGCGCGGGCCCTGCTCGGCGAGGCGACCGGGGCGGTGGCCTGCACGGTGGGGCGTACCCCGGTGATGCGCGGGCAGGCCGCGGCGGCCGAGCTGACCCGTGGCCTGACCCTCGACTGGGGGTTGCCCGACGCCGGTGCGGTGGCCGAGCTGACCGACGTGACGGTGCCCGCCGCGGACGCCCGGGACGGCTGGCGGTACGCGCACTGGCTGGTCTCGCACGCCCCCGACCACGGGGTGAAGCGGGTGCGCTTCGACGGGCTGGAGTGGAACGCCGACAACGGCCGGTGGGCGAAGGTCGCCGACGGCCGGGCGACCGAACCCCGGGTGCTGGCCGAGGTCTTCGCCGACCCCGCCTGACCTGCCGGCGGGCAGTCCCGCCCGGCCTGCGGGCCGGTCAGCCGGCGACGTTCAACCGGCGGCGCACCTTCTCCATGGTCGAGGCGGGCAGCTCGGGGACGTCGAGCAGCCGGGGCAGCAGCTCCGGCTCCAGGCTGGTGGCCCGGAACACCTCGCCGATGGTGACGCCGTGCGCCGGCCGGTCCACCACCTCCACCGGGTCGCCCGCGCTCACCTCGCCGTCGCGCAGCACCCGCAGGTAGGCCCCGGGGGCGGCCCGGACGGTGAACCGTTTGATCAGGTCGGGCACCCCCCAGAAGCCGGCGAAGGTCGTGCAGGGGGTGCGCGGCTTGGTGACCTGGAGCAGCGCCGAACCGACCGCCCAGCGTTCGCCGATCACCGCGCCGGTCACGTCCACCGCCCAGGTGGTCAGGTTCTCGCCGAACCCGCCGGGGCTGATGTCGCGGCCCAGTTCGGCCGACCACCAGCCGGCGTCCTCCTGCGCGTAGGCGTAGACCGCCTGGTCGGGGCCGCCGTGCTGGGGCCGTTCGCCGATGAAGTCACCGGCCACCCCGTCGGCGTGCAGCAGCACCGGACCGTCGACCGGCCGCTTGTCGATGCCGCTGCGCCCGCTCGCGTCACCCGCCCACCGCGCCTGCGTCACCACGCCGAGGTTCACCGCCGCCACCCTGCCCGTCATGGCCCCAGGGTACGGCCGGGTGCGGGCGGTCGCCGTCCCGGCTCAGCCCTTGACGGCACCCGCCACCAGACCGGAGACCATCCGGCGCTGCACCAGCAGGAAGAAGACGATCACGGGCAGGGTGAACAGCGTGGAGGCGGCCATCACCGACCCCCAGGCGGTGTCGTCCCGGCCGAAGAAGAAGGTCATCGCCACCGGCAGGGTGTAGCGGCTCTGGTCGTTGACGAAGGTCAACGCGAAGATCAGCTCGTTCCAGGCGGTGATGAAGGAGAAGATGCTGGTGGCCACCAGGCCCGGCGCGACCAGTGGAAAGAGGACCTTGCGGAACGTCTGGGTGCGGCTGGCGCCGTCGATGGCGGCGGCCTCCTCCAGCTCCCTGGGGACCGCCGCGACGAAGCCGCGCAGCATCCACACCGCGAACGGCAGCGAGAAGCCCAGGTAGGTGAGGATCAGGCTGGGCAGGGTGTTGTAGAGGCCGAGCCGCTGGATCATCAGGAACAGCGGGATGACCAGCGCCTCCAGCGGGATCATCTGCACCACCAGCAGCATGATCAGGAAGGTGGTCCGGAGCCGGAACCGGAACCGGGCCACCGCCGTAGCGGCAAGCAGCGCCACCAGTCCGCTGAGCACGACCGTGCTGACGGCCACCAGCACGCTGTTCAGCAGGAAGTCGCCGAAGGTCACGCCCGGGATCAGGTTGCCGGTGAGGATCTCCCGGTAGTGCTCCAGGGTGGGGTGGGCCGGCACCGGCCGGGGCGTGGCCGAGAAGATCTCCCGGTTCGGCTTCAGCGAGGTGGCGATCATCCAGTAGACCGGGAAGGCGGCGAAGAGCGCGACCAGCAGGCCCGCGCCGTTGAGGGCGACCTTCTTCACGACGCGTCCTCCTGCCTGAGCACCATCCGGACGTACAGGCCGGTCACCAGCAGCAGGATCAGCGTGAGGATGACCGCGATGGCCGAGCCCACGCCGTACTTGGGTGGCGGGGAGAACGCCTCGGCGTACGAGTAGAGGGCCAGCATGAACGTCGGCCGGTCCTGGGTGCCGCCGGCCAGCACGAACTGCTGGGTGAAGACCTTGAAGTCCCAGATGGTGGAGAGCACCACCAGGATGCCGAAGACCGGCCGCAGCAGCGGAAAAGTGATCTTCCAGAACACCGTCCACGGGCCGGCCCCGTCGACCCGGGCCGCCTCGTGCAGCTCGCTCGGCACGCTCTTGAGCCCGGCGAGCACGCTGACCGCGATGAACGGGAACGAGTGCCAGACCACCACCAGGGTCAGGATCGCGAAGAACAGCAGCGGCGAGTTGAACCAGCCGTAACCCGACCAGTCGGTGCGGCCGAAGAGCGCCTGCGACAGCCCGTCGGGCAGGGCGTTGAACGCCCAGGTGACCAGGCCGGAGGTGTCATCGAAGATCCACTTCCAGACGATCGTGCCGGTCAGCGCCGGGGTGGCCCAGGCCAGCATCACGCAACTGGCGACGAAGGTGGCCATCCGGCGGCCCAGCCGGTGCAGCAGCAGCCCGACCAGGGTGCCCAGCACCATCGTCAGCAGCACGTTCGCCGCCGCGAAGAGCACGGTGTTGCGCAGCACCGTACGGAAGAACGGGTCGCCGAGGATCTGGGTGTAGTTGGCCAGCCCGACGAACGGCCACTCCCGGTCCCCGCGCAACTGCCGGACGCTGTTCAGCCGGAAGAACGACATCGCCACCACCTGGCCCAACGGCCAGAGCAGCAGCACCCCGATCACGACCAGGCAGGGCAGCAGGAGCAGGTACGGCAGGCGGTCCACCCGGGGCCGCCGCCGCGTGGGGGTCTCCCGGGCGGCGGCCGTCGGGGTGTGCTCGGTCAGGGTGCTCACTTGGCGTTGAGGATGCTTTCCATCTCGGCGGCGGCGTCGGCGGTGGCCTGCTGCACCGACTTCTGGCCCTTGATGACCGAGCTGTTCATCGCCTGGGTGATCGTCTTCGTCCGGCTGACCTCCACCCACTTCGGGGTCAGCGGGGTGACCCGGGTGCGCTGCATGGTGCTGGCGAACGCCGCCATCAGCTTGTCGTCGGCGTAGTCGCCGCCCTGCACGAGGTCGGAGTAGACCGGGAAGAAGCCGAGGCTGCCGGCGAAGGTCTTCGCGTTCTTCTTGTTCAGCAGCACGGTCAGGTAGTCCCAGGCCAGGTCCTGCCGCTTGCTGTCCTGCCAGAGGGCGACGTCCGAGCCACCGGCGAAGGCGGGGGCCGGGCCGCCGTCCGGGCCGGGGATCGGGAAGGTCCCCCAGACCTTCTCGATGTCGGGGTTGTCCTTCTTGATCGCGCCGGCCTGCCAACTGCCGGCGAAGGCCATCGCCGCCTTGCCCGTGGCGAACTGGGTACGGGCGTCGATCTCGTTCCACCCGGCGGCGGCGGGCGGGGCGACCTTGTGCACGGTCACCAGGTCGGTCCAGAACTTGACCGCCCGCTGGGCCTGCGGGCTGGTGTAACCGGACTTCCAGGTGCCGCCCTGGTCGGTGGCGATCTCGCCGCCGGCACCCCAGAGGAAGGAGTAGAACGGCAGTTCGGAGTTGCCCGGCAGGGCGATGCCGTAGCTGCCGGGCTTCTTGGCCTGCACCGCCTTGGCGACCGAGACCAGCTCGTCCCAGGTCTTCGGCGGCTGCACGCCGGCCTCGGCGAACCAGTCGGTGCGGTAGTAGACGGCGCGTACCCCGGCGTACCAGGGGACGCCGTACTGCTTGCCGTCGAGCTGGGCGTTGCGCACCAGGTCGGGCAGGACGTCCCGACCCTCGGCCCAGCCGCCGAAGCGGCCGGAGATGTCGGCGAGCGCCTCCTGGGCCGCCCAGCCCTGGGTCTCGGTGTTGCCCAGTTCGGTCACGTCGGGGCCCTCACCGCCGGCGAGCGCCGCCTGGAACTTCTTCGGCGCCTCCAGCCAGGGGATGTACTGGACCACCACGTCGGTGTCGGGGTGCCGCTGCCGGAACTCGGTCTCGACGCCGTCGAGGAACGCCGTCTGGGCGTCGCTCCCCTCGCCCATCATCCAGACCGTCAGCTTGCTGTCGTCGGCGGCTTCGTCGTCGCCGGAACCACCGCAACCGGCGAGCACCATCACGGCCGAGGCCACGACGGCGGTGACCGGGGCCAGCCGCTTCCACCTGTTCACGCCACATCTCCCTCGCGCCGTCCGGCACTAACCTTCTCAGCCGCACCCTAGTAGGAAAATTTCCTTTACGACAGGGGGTGGGTGCCGCCCCGCACGGGCGGACCGTCGACGGGGCGGCGGCGGCCGGCGGGGCGTTCGGCGAGGCGACCGTATCGCAGGCGGGGGCCGCTCAGGCAGACCCCGCGACGACCCGGCGGGATCGACGGCCGGCAGCCGGACGAGCGGATGCCCGCCCCCGGTCCGGGGGCGGGCATCCGCTGCGGTGGTACGTGCCGACCGGTCACGGCCGGCGGGTCGGTCACCGGTGGGTGACGCCCCGACGCCGACCCACACCGGCCACCAGGGCCACGGCGATGGCGGCGAGGACGACCTGCACCAGCAGCTCGGCCCAGTCGATGCCGGCGGTCTGGGTGGCGATGCCCATCGCCCGGGCCAGCACCGTGCCCAGCAGCGCGGCGCCGACACCGATCAGCACGTGCAGCCAGATCGGCATGTTCTGGCGACCCGGCACGACCAGGCGACCCAGGGCGCCGACGATGAGACCGACGACGAGCGCGGTGATGATGCCCCAGACGGTGAACTCCACGGCCGTCCTCCTTCAGTAGATATGTCGTTGGTGAGGTGTTTGTTGCTGTGGTGATCGATAGATTCCCGAAGCGGAGAATCTCCAAACCGACTCCGGTAACGATCTGGTCTAGACCGCCCGCCACCGGCGACGGCCCCCACCGCCCGACCCGCGCCCGCTCGGCGGTGCCGCTTGACTTACCGGTGGGTGACGCCGCGGCGGCGACCCACGCCGGCCACCAGGGCCACGGCGATGGCGGCGAGGACGACCTGCACCAGCAGCTCGGTCCAGTCGATGCCGGCGGTCTGGGTGGCGATGCCCATGGCGCGGGCCAGCACCGTGCCCAGCAGCGCGGCGCCGACACCGATCAGCATGTGCAGCCAGATCGGCATGTTCTGGCGGCCCGGCACGACCAGACGGCCCAGAGCGCCGACGATGAGACCAACAACGAGCGCGGTGATGATGCCCCAGACGGTGAACTCCACGGTCGCCCTCCTCCTGAAGATTGAGTCACACGGTATGTGTGGTTCCTGTCGTGACAGCTAGGTTCCCGACCCGCCAGAAAACCAAACCGACTCACCACCACACATGTCGCCGCACGTCGATCCGATGCCGCTGCGTCGGTTCGCCGGCCTTCGATGTCCGCGCAGCTCAGGACGCCCGCGCCGGCCCGCCCGCAGCAGCGGGGAGGGCGGAAAAATTTCGTCCGTACGACACCGGGGGGCGGGCGTGCCGACGGCCGGCGGCCCGGTCGGAACACCGGGCCGCCGGCCGTCGTGGGGCACCGGGACGGCCGTAGCCGGGGCGCGGCCGAGCCGACCGGGCCGGGCGTCCGCGCCGCCGGGGCGGGCTACTTCTTGCCGGCCGGCTTGGCGTCGGCGGAGTCCGAGGAGAGCGCGGCGATGAAGGCCTCCTGGGGGACCTCGACCCGGCCCACCATCTTCATCCGCTTCTTGCCCTCCTTCTGCTTCTCCAGCAGCTTGCGCTTGCGGCTGATGTCACCGCCGTAGCACTTGGCGAGGACGTCCTTGCGGATGGCGCGGATGGTCTCCCGGGCGATCACCCGGCTGCCGATGGCCGCCTGGATCGGCACCTCGAACTGCTGGCGCGGGATCAGGTTGCGCAGCTTCGCCGCGATCGTCGTGCCGTAGTTGTACGCCTTGTCCTTGTGCACGATCGCGCTGAACGCGTCCACCGGCTCGCCGTGCAGCAGGATGTCCACCTTGACCAGGTCGGACGCCTGCTCGCCGGAGGGCTCGTAGTCCAGCGAGGCGTACCCCTTGGTCCGGCTCTTGAGCTGGTCGAAGAAGTCGAAGATGATCTCGGCGAGCGGGAGGGTGTAGCGCAGCTCCACCCGGTCGGCGGAGAGGTAGTCCATGCCGAGCAGGCTGCCCCGCCGCCCCTGGCACAGCTCCATCACCGCGCCCACGTAGTCGTTCGGGGTGAGCACGGTGGCCCGCACCACCGGCTCGTACACCTCGGCGATCTTGCCGGTGGGGTACTCGCTCGGGTTGGTCACCACGATCTCCTGGCCGTCGTCGGTGATGGCCCGGTAGACCACGTTCGGCGCGGTGGAGATCAGGTCGAGGTTGTACTCCCGCTCCAGCCGCTCCCGGATGATCTCCAGATGCAGCAGGCCCAGGAAGCCGCAGCGGAAGCCGAAGCCGAGCGCGCCCGACGTCTCCGGCTCGTAGTCGAGCGCGGCGTCGTTGAGCTTGAGCTTGTCCAGCGCCTCACGCAGGTTGGGGTAGTCCGAACCGTCGATCGGGTAGAGGCCGGAGTAGACCATCGGCTTCGGATCCTTGTAGCCGCCGAGCGCCTCGGTGGCCGGCCGGGCGTTGATGGTGACGGTGTCACCGACCCGGGACTGGCGGACGTCCTTCACCCCGGTGATCAGGTAGCCCACCTCGCCGACGCCGAGCGCGTCGGCCTTGACCATCTCGGGTGAGATGACGCCGATCTCCAGCAGCTCGTGCACGGCGGCGGTGGACATCATCTTGATCCGGTCCCGGGCGCTGATCCGGCCGTCGATGACCCGGACGTAGGTGACCACGCCCCGGTAGACGTCGTACACCGAGTCGAAGATCATCGCACGGGCGGGCGCGTCGGCGTCACCGACCGGCGGGACGAACTGCCGGACGATCTCGTCGAGCAGGTACGGCACCCCGTCGCCGGTCTTGCCGGAGACCCTGATGCAGTCGGCCGGGTCGCCGCCGATCAGGTGGGCCAGCTCCTCGGCGTACTTCTCGGGCTGGGCGGCCGGCAGGTCGATCTTGTTGAGCACCGGAATGATCCTGAGATCGTTCTCCAGCGCCAGGTAGAGGTTCGCCAGTGTCTGCGCCTCGATGCCCTGGGCGGCGTCGACCAGCAGCAGCGCCCCCTCGCAGGCGGCAAGCGAACGGGACACCTCGTAGGTGAAGTCCACGTGGCCCGGGGTGTCGATCATGTTCAGGACGGCCTGCTCACCGGCCCGCTCGCCGTCGCGGACGGTCCACGGCATCCGGACGGCCTGGCTCTTGATGGTGATGCCGCGCTCGCGCTCGATGTCCATTCGGTCGAGGTACTGCGCGCGCATCTGCCGGGGATCGACCACGCCGGTGAGCTGCAACATCCGGTCGGCCAGGGTCGACTTCCCGTGGTCGATGTGGGCGATGATGCAGAAGTTCCGGATGCGCGCCGGGTCGGTGGCACCAGGAGCGTTCGCGCCGGGATCGAGCGTCGGTGGCACAGCGGTCCGTTCTGGTCGGCTGACGTGAGCGGGCCGACGCGCCGCCGGCCCCCTCTATGCTCCCACGTCGCTCCGAACCCGGTCCGATCACTCCTGGGGTACCCGGCGGCGGCCCCGCCGGTGGCCCACTCGCCGGGCTCACTCCTCGGGCGGCTCGACGAAGAGGGCGGCGAGCTTCGGCAGCCGACGGCGGGCCTCCGCCTCGTCGTCGAAGTCCCAGAAGTCGTTCAGGTCCGGCACCGGCACCGCGTCCCGCTGCGCCGGCAGGTCACTCGCGGTCGCCTTCCGGTACGCGTCCCACGGCACCGCCAGCATGTCCTCGCACTCGAACTCCTCGCCACTGAGCGCCGCCGACCGCACCCGGGGCAGCCCGGCCAGCGAATCCGGGTCGGCCACCGCGGCGGCGAAGACCGCCCGGCCCTGGGTCATCAGCCAGCCCCGGAAGTACTCGAACCCGTCGTCGGAGGCACCCCCGTTGATCAGGTACGCCGCACCCCACAGGTCGACCCGGTACGAGGCGGCCAGCACCCGCTGCTGGTGGTGCGCGTACCCGACGATGTCCTCCGGGGTGCGCTCGGCGAGCAACGCGACCGCCCGTGCCGCGACCGCCTCGGCCTCTCCCCCGCCCCCGGCCCGGGCCTGGTCGATCAACTGCCAGAAGTCGTCGGTCCTCATGGCCTGGAGTCTCCCAGACCCGCGCCGGCCGCCGGCCCCACCCGGCCGGGCGCCGGTCACCGTGCCCGGCCGGACCGGGCACGATGGTGGGGTGTCCGCGACGCCGCCGCCGTACCACGAGACCGCCGTGCGACCCGACTGGCGGGACCTGCCCGACGGCCTGCGGGACGCGATCGGCGGCCGGCTCGGCGCGCCGGTGGTCGCGGCCCGGACCGCGACCGCGGGCTTCACCGGCGGCTTCGCCGCCGTGCTCACCACGGCCACCGGTGCGCGGGTCTTCGTCAAGGCCGCCGACCTGGCCCGGCAACGCCACCTGGCCGACTGGTACGCCCGGGAACTTGCCGTCCTCGCCCGGTTGCCGGCCGGCCTGCCGGTGCCCCGCCCGCACTGGGCGCTCGACGCGGCCGGCTGGTACGCGGTCGGCCTGGACGCCGTCGACGGCCGGACGCCCCACCTGCCCTGGGACCCGGCCGAGCTGACCGCCGTGCTCGCCGGGTACGCCGGGGTCGCCGCCGCGCTGGCCGACCCACCCGCCGGCCTGACCGCGCTCGGCCTGCCCCGGCTGGCCGACCTGGCCCGCTCCGACATCCTGTGGTGGGAGGAGGTGGCCGCCGGACGGGAGCCGATGCCCCCGCTGATCCCGCCGGCCCGCGACCGGCTGCCCGAACTCGTCGCGCTGGAGTCCCGCCTGCCCGGGTACGCGGCAGCCGCGCCCGGCCTGGCCCACGGCGACCTGCGGGTGGACAACGTGCTGCTGGACCCCGCCGGCCGGGCCTGGTTCTGCGACTGGAACTGGCTCTGCCACGGCCCCGCGTGGTTCGACCTGGCCGGCCTGTTGATCACCGGGTACGCCGACGGGGCCGGGCTGGACGCCGTCTTCGCCGCACATCCGGCAGCGGCCGACGCCCCACCCGACGCCCTGGACGTGACGCTGGCCGCGCTCGCCGGCTACTACCTCACCGCCGCCGGCCCACCGGCGACGGCCGACCCCGCGCCGGGTGCGGGGGCGGCCGGGGAAAACCCGGCGGGCACGTCCGCGCTGCTCGGGGCGCACCGGCGGTTCAGCGGGGAACAGGCGCTCCGCTGGCTCGCCGCCCGGCAGGGCTGGCACTGACCCGGGCCGCGCCACCGCGGTCCGGCCCGGTCCGGTCGCCGTGGCGCGGCCCGCGCCGCCGTGGCCCGGCCTGCCGGTGGTGGGTCCGGGCACCGGTCGGCGGTGCGGTCCGGGCAGGGCGTTTTGGCTCGTCCCGGCCGACCTGGTAGCCTGGCTTTTCGCGTGGCGATGACGCATGCTCGTCGCACGCGGATTGCAGACCAAACCGAGCTATCAAGACGAGGCTGTCGCGTGGCGAACATCAAGTCCCAGATCAAGCGCAACCGGCAGAACGAGAAGCGCCGGCTGCGTAACAAGTCGGTCAAGTCGTCGCTGAAGACCGCCATCCGGAAGTTCCACGAGGCTGCGGAGGCTGGTGACACCGAGAAGGCCACCACCCTGATGCGTGACGCCGCCCGCAAGCTCGACAAGGCCGCCAGCAAGGGCGTCATCCACGCCAACCAGGCGGCCAACCGGAAGTCGGCCATCGCGAAGCGCGTCGACTCGTTCTCGGCCTGACCGAGCAAACCCACACCTGACCGAGAGCCCCGGGGCACCACCCCGGGGCTCTCGGCTGCGTGTTCCCCGCGAGGTGTCTCCCGAACGGCCGAACGCCGCGTACCCCGGGCGGCGGTGCACTGCATCCCTCTGCTGGCTGGTGCGCTGCGACGGTCGCCCGCCTCGGGTACGTCGTGGCGGGACGACGGTGGTCGGGCTAGCCGTGGTAGCGCCGGGAGCGCAGCGGTGGTCCGGCCGGCTCCCCCGGTGGCGGCGTGCTGGTGACCACCGTGCCGGGCAGCGTGTACGGCACCGGGGCGCGACCGACGACCGGTTCGAGTTCCCGCCGGAACCGGTCGCGTTCCTGCTCCGGCACCAGTGCCGCCGAGTGGACCACCCGCCCGGCGACCTCGTCGTTGAGTTTGACCATGACCGCCACCGCCAGCGGCAGCACCGCCACCGCCCACCAGCTCACCAGCTCGGCCAGGGCGAGGAGCACCGCGAACGCCACCGCCCCCTCGAAGAAGAGGAAACAGAGCACCCCGCCGGGGTTGACGATGCGCAGACCGAGCAGCCGGGCGTAGAGCGGCCGGTAGCGACGGTCGTCCGCCGGCATGACCGACCATCCGGGCCCGCCGCGCCCCGCCACCCGGCGGGAAGGGCCGGTCACCCGCCCACCGCGCCCCACCACCGGGCGGGAGGGGCCGGTCACCGGGCGCTGCCCCGCCGGGCGGCGGCAACCGAGAAGACCGCCTTCTCCAGGGCGTATCCCCGGTCGTCGGCACCGCCCTTGACCGCCGCGTTGCACTCGGCCGCCACCCGCATCGCCTCGACCAGGCCCTCCGGGGTCCAGCCCCGGGCCCGCTGCTGGGCATTCTTGATCTTCCAGGCCGGCATACCGAGGGTGCTCGCCAGCTGGTAGGGGTCGCCCCGGCCGGCGGCAGCGACCCGGGCCACCGTACGGACCCCGTCGGCGAGGGCGTCGGCGATCGGGACCGGATCGACCCCGACGTGCAGGGCCCAGCGCAACGCCTCCAGGGCGGCCGGCACGTCGCCGATCATGGTGGCGTCGGCGACGGTGAAGCCGCTCACCTCGACCCGACCCCGGTAGTAGCGGGCCACCATGTCCGCGCCGATCCGGCCGTCGGTGTCGGCGAGCAGTTGCGAGCAGGCGGCGGCCAGCTCCCGCAGGTCGGTGCCGACGGCGGCGATCAGCGCCTCGGCCGCGTCGTCGGTGCACTTGCCACCGCCCCGACGGATCTCGTCGCGGACGAACGCCACCCGTTCGCGATGTCCCTTGAGCTTCGCGGCCGGAACGACCGTGGCACCGGCGGCCCGCAGCCCGTCGGCGAACGCCTTGCCCTTGCCGCCGCCCAGGTGCAGGGCCACCAACTGGACGTCCGGGTCGGGATTCCGGGCGTAGTCGAGCAGCGCGGTGACCAGGTCCTTGCGGGCGTCCTGGGCGGAGCGGAGCACCAGCACCCGCCGTCCACCGAACAGCGAGGGGCTGAGCATCTCGGCGATCTCGCCGACGGCCAACGCCCCGGCCTGGTACTCCCGGACGTCGACCTGCGGGTCGACGCTGCGGGCTTTCGCCACGGCTTCGGTCACCGCGCGCGTGGCGAGCAGCTCCTCGTCGCCGAGGACGAGCAGAATAGGGGCAAGGTCGACGCCGGTCACGTCGCTCATCTTGGCACGGCTCGGCGGCGGATCGCGCCTGCTCATCGACGGCTGCGACGGCCCACCCCGCACTCAGCGCAAATATAGACATTTACCTCGATTGCCACCCAATGCACGCAATATCCCTTCTAGTCCGGATTTCCTCTCACCTCTCCCCCACCGTGAGCCGGGACGGCGGACCGCGCCGGCCCACCGGGTCATCAGGCCGCCGGTCCACCGGCACAGGTCAACCGGGTCACCGGCGGCCCGGCGGCAGTCCCCGGCCGACCACCGCGAGCCGGCCGGAACGGACCACCACCGCCACGTCCCCGTCGGTGTCGGTCCGCAGCACCCGCACACCGGACCGGGCGAGCCGGTCGAGGATCACCGGGCTCGGATGCCCGTAGTCGTTGTCGACCCCCACCGGCACCAGCGCCACCGCCGGCCGGACCGCGTCGAGGAAGGCCGGGTCCTGGTACGCGCTGCCGTGGTGGGCCACCTTGAGCACCTCGGCCCGCAACGCGTGCGGCGGCACCCGGTCCAGCAGGGCCCGCTGCTCCTCGGTCTCCGCGTCCCCCGGCAGCACGACGCGTACGCCGGCCACCGTGGCCCGTAGCACCAGGGAGTTGTTGTTCGGGTCGGACCGGGTGCCCCGCAGCGGGTAGGGCGGCCCGAGCGCGACCACCTCCACCCCTGGCGACCGGTACGACCAGCCGGCCGCCGGCACCATCAGGCGCGCCGGCCCGACGGCGGCCGTCACCAGATCCCGTCCCGCCACCGGCTCGGCCAGGGTCGGGGTGAGCACCATGGCCACCCGCCGGCCCCGGGCCACCCCGGCCACGCCACCGACATGGTCGGCGTGGAAGTGGCTCACCACCAGCAGGGAGACCTCGCGTACCCCGAGCCGCCGCAGGCAACCGTCCACCGCCGACGGCTCCGGACCGGCGTCCACCACCACCGCCCGGCCGGCCGCCACCGGCAGCACGACGGCGTCCCCCTGCCCGACCGCGCACGCCACCACCACCCAACCGTCCGGCGGCCACCCGCTCGCCACCAGCCGGACCGGCAGGGTGCCCAGCACCACCGCCGCCGCGCCGACCGCCACCAGTCGACGCACCAGCGGCCGGCGGACGGCCAGCAGCAGCCCCAGGGTCAACCCGGCCAGCAGCAACGCGCCCGGCAGCCCGCCCGGCCAGGGCAGGGTGCCGGCAGGCAGCCGGGCCCCCACGCGGGCCACGGTGACCAGCCACCAGGCCGGCCAACTCGCCAGCCAGGCGGCGAACTCCGCCCCGGCCGGCCACCCCGGCGAGACGACCGCCGCCGTCACCCCCAGCACCGTGGCCGGGGCGATCGCCGGCACCACGAGCAGGTTGGCCGGCACCGCCACCAGGCTCACCGTGCCGGAGATGCCGGCCACCACCGGCCCGCAGGCGAGTTGGGCCGCCGCCGGGACGGCGAGCGCCTCCGCCAACCCCGCCGGCACGCCCCGACGCCGCAGCCCGTCGCGCCAGCCGGGGGCGAGCAGCAGCAGCCCGCCGGTGGCCAGGACGGACAGCGCGAAACCGGCGTCCCCGGCCAGTTCCGGATCGACAAGGACCAGCACGGTCACCGCCGCAGCCAACGCCGGCAGCGTGGCCCGGGGCCGCCCGACCGCCAACGCGGCCAGCCCGATCGCCCCCATGGTGGCCGCCCGCACCACGCTGGGCGAGGGGCGGACCAGGACGACGAAGCCGATCAGGGCGAGCCCGCAGAGGACCGCCGCCAGCCGGGGACCGGCCCGGGCCCAGCGGGCCAGCAGCAGCACCGCGCCGACCACGATCGCCACGTTCGACCCGGACACCGCGTTGAGATGGGTCATCCCGGTGGCCCGGAAGTCCTCCTCCACGCTGGCCGGCAACCGGCTGGTGTCCCCGACGACCAGGCCGGGCAGCAGGCCACCCTGCTCGGGCGGGAGCGGCGCGCAGGCCCGGTGCAGGCCGGCCCGCAGGGTGCCGGCGGCACGCTGGAGCCACGGTGGTGGCCCGTCCCGGACCGGTGGACCGGACACGGTCAGCACGGCGGCGGTGAGGTCGCCGCCCCGGGGCGCGGCGAGCCTGCCCTGTGCGGTCAGCCGCTGCCCCGGCAGCAGGCCCCGCCAGGCCGGGTCGGTGGCGAGCACGAGCAGGCGTACCGGGACCCGGAGGCGGTGGCCCTGCGGGTCGGTGAGGACGCTCGACTGCGCGGTGACGAGCAGGGTCGCCGGCCGGCCGGGTGCCCCGCGTACCGGACGGGGATCGTCGCGGAGCACCAGGTCGACGGTGACCCGGGCCCGGTCGTCGACCAACAGGCGCAGTGGTGCGGCGTCCCGCACGTGCAGCCGGGCCGCGGTGGCGGTGCCGCCGCAGACCACGCCGAGCAGCACGGCGACGGGTATCCAGCCGTACCGGCGGGCCGGGGCGGCCGGGGTGCCCAGCAGCGCGAGCAGGTGCGCGGCGAGCAGGGCGGCGAGGACGGCGGCGCCCACGGCGAGCAGGACCGCCGTGCGGGTGGTGAGGTGCAGGCAGGCCAGCGCCGCCAACCAGGCCGCCACCGCCAGCCCGGCCAGCCGCAGGTCGGGCGTCCGGTCGGCGGTCACACCGTCACCAGGTCCTTGAGCTGTTCGTACCGGGCGTCGCCGATGCCGTCGACCTGGCGCAGGTCGCCCACGCTGCGGAAGCCGCCGTGCTGGTCACGGTGGGTGAGGATGCGTTGGGCGAGCACCGGGCCGACCCCGGGCAACGCGTCGAGCTGGGCCAACGTGGCGGTGTTGAGGTTGACCCGGCCACCCGGCGCCGCCCCGCCGGGTGCCGCCGCCGGCCCGGCCGGGGCCGCACCGGGACCGGCCGCGCCGGGTGGGGCGGTGACACCGACCAGGATCAGCTCCCCGTCGGCCACCTTCCGGGCCGGGTTGAGCAGTGCCACGTCGGTGCCGGGCAGTGCCCCGCCGGCCGCCTCGACCGCGTCGGCGACCCGCGCGCCGGCCGGCACCCGGACGAGACCGGGGCGGCGGACCCGGCCGGCCACCGCCACCACCAGTTCGCCGGTCGGCGCGACGGCCGGACCGGACGCGGGCCCGCCGGAGGACTCCGGCCCGGCCACCGTCGCCGCCGGGCGCACCGGTTCCGGCTGTGGGCGGGACCGCCAGGCCCAGAATCCCGCGCCGAGCACCACGGCCACCGCCACGGCCGCCAGCGCCCGGACGCCGCGCCGGCCGGGGTCGAAGACACCGGGACCGGGCAGCGGGGCGGCCGGTGCCGGGTCGTCACCGTCGGCGGGATACCGGCGGTCGAGGTCGCCGGGGCGGAACGCAGCCGGATCGTCCCCCTCCCGACGACGGGGACCGACGTCGGGAAAGCCGTCGCCGTGACGACGTGGACCGACGTCGCGAGGGACGTCGCCGGGGCGACGGGGACCGACGTCGGGATGGTCGTCGTCATACAGCCGGGGACCACGCGGGGCACCGTCGAGGTAGTCGCCGAGGTCGAGGGAACCGGCGTCGCGGGGGCCGTCGGCGGCGGCCGGCCCGGGGCGGCGGCCGGCCGGCACGCCACCCGCACCCGTCTCCGGCGGTATGCGGGAGGCCCCCGGCCCGTACGGGCGGGGTGGCGGCTCCGGCGGGCCTGCCGTCGGTGCCACCGCCGACACCCCGGCGGTCAGCCGGTACAGCCGTCCCCGCACCCTGGTTTCCTCGTCCTCCGACACGGCGCGAGGTTAGGCCGGAGGAGAGCACCCGTTCAGCCCGGCGGTGGTCGGCTGTGGACGACGACGGCGGCTGTGGACAACTGCCTGATCATGGCCGGATCTGCTATGCGGAGAGCGGCGTCGCCGCCCTGGGCCTCGCCGAGCCAGCCGGTCAGCACGCCGAGGATGTCCAACGGGCACCGGCGGCCGACCCCGTACGGACGGGCCGGTGGGGGCCGGCGGCCGGTCCGTACCGACGGCCAGCCGGACCGGTTCAGGCCAGCCGGACCGGTTCAGGCCGGCCGGCGGTGGACCACGACGCCGGCCAGGCCCGGCCCGGCGTGGGCGGCGACCACCGCGCCGGCCTCAGAGACGTACGTGTCGTGCAGGCGGTCGCCGAGCCGGGTGGTGAGCGCCTCGACGAGGTGCTCGGCACGGTGCGGGGCGGCGAGGTGGTGCACCCCGAGGTCCACCTCGGCGTCGGCGGCGGCCTCGACCGCCAGGTCGATCAGGCGGGCCACCCCCCGGCTGGCGGTACGCACCTTGTCGCGTACCACGATCGCGCCGTCCGGCATGTGCATGATCGGTTTGACCGACAGGGCGGTGCCGAGCAGCGCCTCCGCCGCGTTGATCCGGCCACCCCGGCGCAGGAACTCCAGCGTGTCGACGTAGAAGAAGATGGTGGTCCGCTCGACGGCGGCCAGCGCCGCCGCGCGTACCCCGGGCAGGTCGACGCCCGCCTCGGCGGCGGTGGCGGCGGCCAGCGCCGGGAAGCCCAGCCCCATGCCGGTGGACCGGCTGTCGACCACCTCGACGCGGTCGCCGACCTCGGCGGCGGCGAGCCGGGCCGCGTCGACCGTGCCGGACAGGTCGGCCGACAGGTGCACCGACAGCACGCCGTCCGCGCCGTCGGCCAGCAGCCGCCGGTACGTGGCGGCGAACTGCGCCGGGGACGGCCGGGACGTGCTCACCGAGACCCGCCGGCCGCCGAGGGCCCGGGTGGCGTCGGCGGGGAGGGTCTCCACCCCCTCCAGCCCCTCCGCGCCGTTGAGCACGACGGTCAGCGGCACCACGGTCAACCGGTGCGCCCGCACCGGCCCGGGTGGAAGGTAGGCGGTGGAGTCGGTGACGACCGCGACGGACATGCCCGGCACGCTAGCCGATGCCGGAACCACCCGCCCCGACCGGCCGGCAGGACGTCGCGGACCGGCCGGCCCGGGACGCTGCGGACCGGCCGGTTCAGGCCGGGTCGGCCGGTGGCGGCGGGGCGATCGGGCCGACGTTGTGCGCCCGCAGGTGCCAGCCCCGCAGGTCGTTGCGGCGTAGCTCGGTCCAGTGGCAGTTGGCCAGTGAGCCGACGCTGCGCAGCACGGCATGGTCCCAGCCGAGCAACTGGCCGACGCCCTGCCGGGCCGCGCCGCCGTGGGTGGCGACCACGACGGTGCCCCCGGCGGCCAGCTCGGCGGCGGCCAGCAACGCCTCACCGACCCGTTTGCCGAGGTCGTCGAGGGGTTCGATGCCCGCTCCCGGGTCCGGGTCGCCGGCCCGCCAGCGGGCGTACTCGGTGGGGAACCGGGCGGCGGCGTCGGTGAGGGCGAGGCCCTGCCACTGGCCGAAGTGCCGTTCCCGTAGCCGGGCGTCGGGGCGTGCCGACTGGCCGGTGAGCCGGGTGAGCGCGGCGGCGGTGTCGGCGGCGCGACGCAGGTCGGAGGCGACGACGACGTCCGGGCGCAGCGCCGCGAGCAGCGGGGCGGCGGCGTCGGCCTGCTCCCGGCCGAGGTCGTTGAGGGGTACGTCGGTCTGCCCCTGCACCCGACCGGTGGCGTTCCAGTCGGTGTTGCCGTGCCGCCAGATGATCAGGCGGGTCATTCGGCGGCGGCACCCGCGGCGTCGGCCTCGACCAGGTCGCGGTCGACGAACGGGAGCTGGGGGCAGTCCTTCCAGAGCCGGTCGAGGGCGTAGAACTCGCGCTCCTCGGTGTGCTGGACGTGGACCACGATGTCGACGTAGTCGAGCAGCACCCAGCGGCCACCCCTCTCACCCTCGCGGCGAACCGGCTTGGCCTTCTCGGGCAGGTCCAGCAGGCGCTCCTCGACGGCGTCGACGATGGCCATCACCTGACGCTCGTTGGGTGCCGAGGCCACCAGGAACGCGTCGGTGATGGCGAGCTGGTCACCCACGTCGATGATGACGATGTCCTGCGCCTTCTTGTCGGCCGCGGCCTGGGCCGCGGCCATCGCCAGCTCGTGAGCGCGTTCGGAAACTGTCACCGTTCTCCTTCGATCAACCGTGCGACCCGTCAAGCGTCTCACACCCGGCGCGGAGACGACTTGTCAGTTCTGGCCGCTTACCGGGACGAAGTGGGAGTTACCGGGCGCGATCACCGCTGGTAGAGCCGCCGTTTCGCGATGTACTGCACCACACCGTCGGGCACCAGGTACCAGACCGGTTCCCCCCGGCCGACCCGCTCCCGGCAGTTGGTCGAGGAGATCGCCATCGCGGGCACCTGCACCAGGCTGACGGTGTCGGCGGGCAGGTGCTTGTCGGTCAGCTCGAACCCGGGCCGGGTCACCCCGATGAAGTGGGCCAGCGCGAAGATCTCGTCCAGATCCTTCCAGGACAGGATCCGCTCCAGCGCGTCGGCACCGGTGATGAAGTGCAGTTGCGCCTTCGGGCCGTACTCGTGGTGCAGGTCCCGCAGGGTGTCGACGGTGTAGGTGGGGCCGCCGCGGTCGATGTCGACCCGGCTGACCTGGAACCGGGGGTTGGAGGCGGTGGCGATCACCGTCATCAGGTAGCGGTCCTCGGCCGGGCTGACCGGGGTGTCCGCCTTCTGCCACGGTTGACCCGTCGGCACGAAGACCACCTCGTCCAGGCCGAACCGGTCCGCCACCTCGCTGGCCGCCACCAGGTGACCGTGATGGATCGGGTCGAAGGTGCCGCCCATGATGCCGATCCGTCGGATGTCGTCCTCCACCCCATGATCGTAGGCCGCTGTGCGCCGGGCCCGCCGGGGCCCGGCGCACAGCGGGCGTCACGCGGCGGCAGCGGCGACCGCCGTCCGGGCGACCAGGGCCCGGCGCAGGTCGTCGGCGGCGTCGACGACGCTGCGGCGCAGCCCCGGGGTGAGGTCGTCCCGGGTGAGCAGGGTCGCGGCCGAATCCAGCGTGGGCTGCGCCACGGCGTAGCGGGGGAAGGCCAGCCGGGCGACCCGTTCGGCCACCCACGGGGTACGCCGCCGCGCCGCCGCCGGCATCTCGGTGAAGTACCGGTCGACGTACGTGCCGGTCAGCTCGGCCTGTTCCGGCTGCCAGAACCCCTCGGCCGCCGCCTCGACGAGCCGGTTGGAACGGGTGGTGTCCCGGGTGACGATCTCCCAGGCGGCCTCCTTCGCGGCCACCTCCGGCAGGGCCGCCCGGCACCGGGCCGCCCGTTCCGCGCCGGTGGCGCTGCGGTCGGTCGCCGCCTCGGCCGCGATCTCGGTCTCGCCGGCCGCGCCCAGCACCACCAGCCGGCGCAGCAGCGCCCAGCGCAGCTCGGCGTCGACGGCCAGCCCGTCGGGCACGCCCCGGCCGGCGAGCCAACCGGCGAGCAGGTCGGCGTCGGCGGTGGCGGAGAGCAGCCCCCGCGCGGCGGCCAGTTGCAGCGACCCGCCGGCCGGGGCGGTGGCGAGCAGCGCGGCGCAGGCGTCGGCCGTCCGCAGCAGCGCGGCGTCCCGGGCGAGCGGGTCGAGGTAGCGGTCGACCAGGTTGCGGCTGCGGGCGAGCACGCTCTCGGCGACGGCCACCTCGGTCTCGGTGGGCAGGGCCGCCGTCAGCAGCGCCACCACCGCCGACACCGGCCGCTCGCCGTCGGTGGCGGCGTCCAGCGACTCCTCCCAGAGCAGGGCGCGGGCCAGCGGATCGGTGAGCGTGGGCAGCACCGAGCCGACCGCGTCCACCGACGCCGGATCGAGCCGGATCTTGGCGAAGGTGAGGTCACCGTCGTTGGGCAGGAGCAGCCCGGCGGACCGGCCGGTCAGCGCGGGAAGCGCGGTGCGCCCACCGTCGGCGGCCGGGTCGAGATCGACCTCGACCCGTTCCACCGCGCCGTCGGGGGCGTACCGGCCGACGGCGATCCGGTGCGGGCGCAGCACCGGGTACTCCTGCGGCGCGGTCTGCACCACCGCCACCGAGGACCACCGGCCGTCGGCGTCCACCGAGGTCTCCGTCCGCAGCGTGTTGACCTGCGGTTGACGCAGCCAGCGGGCGGCCCAGTCGGTGAGGTCCCGCCCGCTGGCGGCGCTGAGGCTGGCGAGCAGGTCGGCCAGGGTGGCGTTGCCGAACCGGTGGGCGGCGAAGTGCTGGTTGAGCCCGGCCAGGAAGGCGTCGTCACCGAGCCAGGCGACGAGCTGGCGGAGCACGCTGGCGCCCTTGGCGTACGAGATGCCGTCGAAGTTGAGCAGGGCCTGGGCGGCGTCGGCGACCTCCTGCGGGGCGACCGGATGGGTGGACGGGCGCTGGTCGGCGGCGTACCCCCAGGCCTTGCGGCGGATCGCGAACGTCGTCCAGGCCCGGTCGAACCGGGTCGCCTCGGCGGTGACCCGGGTGCCCAGGTACTCGGCGAAGGACTCGTTCAACCACAGGTCGTCCCACCAGCGCATGGTGACCAGGTCGCCGAACCACATGTGGGCCATCTCGTGGGCGATGGTGGTGGCCCGCTGCTCCCGTTCGCTGTCGGTGACCGCCGAACGGAAGACGTCGTCGTCGCGGATGGTTACCAGGCCCGGGTTCTCCATCGCGCCGGCGTTGAACTCCGGCACGAACGCCTGGTCGTACTTGACGAACGGGTAGGGCTCGGCGAAGAGCTGGTGGAACCGGTCCAGGCACTGCTTGGTGACGGTGAGGATCTCGTCGAGGTCGGCGTCGAGGTGCGCGGCCAACGACTGCCGGCAGTAGACGCCCAGCGGAATGTCACCGTGGCTGTCCCGCCGTACGTGCCAGGGGCCGGCGATCAGCGTGACGAAGTAGCTGGCCAGTGGCGCGGTGGGGGCGAACTCCCAGCGGCCCGGGGCCGGGTTGGCGGCGAGCGGGCCGTTGCCGGCGACCGTCCACTGTGGCGGCGCGGTCACCGTGAGGGTCACCGGCGCCTTGAGGTCGGGCTGGTCGAAGGCGGCGAAGATGCGCGGCGCCTCGTCCAGGAAGGACATCGCGTAGAGGTACGTCGCGCCGTCGGCCGGGTCGACGAAGCGGTGCATCCCCTCACCGGTGTTGGTGTAGGCCATCTCGGCGGTGACCGTGAGGGTGTTCTCCGCCGCCAGCCCGGTGAGCGGGAACCGGCCGTCGGCGAGGGCCGCCGGGTCGAGCTCCCGGTCGTTGAGCCGGACCGCCTCCAGCATCGCGGGCTTGACCTCGACGAACGTCTCGGCGTCGGGGGTGGCGGCGCGGAACCGGATGGTGGTCGTCGAGCGGAACCGCTCGTCGCCAACGGTGAGATCGAGGTCCACCTGATAGGACTCGACATCGATCAGTGCGCGACGCGCGGTCGCCTCTACACGGGTCAGGCTCGGCATCCGCTTATCCTGCCCGACGGGGAGCCGGCCGGGCTCCCCGATACGCGCGGCAATGGAGGATCAACAATGGGTCAGCACCCCAAGGGCGACTTCGACCTGTCCCGGGCGGTCTGGCAGCGAGCCGAGGGCGACACCTCCGACAGCGCGGTCGAGGTGGCCTTCGTGGACGACCTGATCGGGATGCGCAACTCGGCCGAGCCGGACGGCCCGGTACTGGTGTTCACCCAGGCCGAGTGGGACGCCTTCGTCGCCGGCGCCCAGGACGGTGAGTTCGACCTGGACTGACGGCCGGGCGGCGGCCCCCGGGCGGTAGGCGGCGACCCGCCCCGCGCCCGGGGGCACCGGCTGATCGGGCGACCGCCGCGCCGACCCGATCCGGGCCGGCGCGGCGGTGCCCGCTCGGCCGCTCACCCGTCCCCCTCGCCCCAGCCCAGCCCGCCCGGCCCGGGGGCGTGGTGGAATCCGGGGTGGCCGGCGACGTCGGCGCAGCGGTCGCCGTCCGGGCCGACGGCGGAACAGAACAGCCGCTCCGCGTCCCGCCAGGCATCGGCCGGGGACAGCGCGACCGAGGCCAGCACCAGCTCCGGACGCAGCAGGCCCAGCGCCTCCGCGTACGCCACCGCCAGTTCCCGGGCGTGTTCCGGCCCGTCGGCGGTGAACCCGAGGTGCACGGTGAAGCGTCGGGACGGACGGCGTGGCCGGGCGAGCAGCGGCTGCCCCGGCGGGTGGCCCCCGCCGGGCCGGCCGAGCGCGTCGACCACCTGTCGCTGACGCCAGTACGGCGGCGTGTTCTCCCGCATCCGGTCCTCCCCGTCGTCGACGCCCCACGGCCGCCCGTGGTGGCCCGGTGTCGAGCCAACCAGGTTCGCGGCGGCCCGGGAGGGGCCAGCGGGCACCCGGTCACCGTCCGGCGGCGCGGCGGGATTCAGGGCCCCAAACCCGGGTAGACCACCCACGGCCGACCAGCCGGGTCCGCCCACCGTCACCGCGTCAGGAGAGCCCGATGGCCACCACACCGGCCGACCGTAGCCCGGAGAGCACGCTGGCGTTCTTCCGCGAGGGCTACCGGTTCATCAGCAACCGGTGTGAGCGCTACGACACGGACATCTTCACCGCCCGGCTGCTGCTGGAACCGACGATCTTCCTGCGCGGGCGGGCCGCGGCGGAACTGTTCTACGACACGGAGCGGTTCCGGCGCGCCGGTGCGGCGCCCAAGCGGGGCCAGCGGACGCTGACCGGGCAGGGTGGGGTGCAGGGGTTGGACGGGGCGGCCCACGCCGACCGCAAGGCCATGTTCATGTCGATCATGACGCCCTCGGCGGTCGAGCGGATCGGCCGGCTCTTCGCCGACCAGTGGCGCATCCGGCTGGCGGCCTGGGGCGACGCCGGCCCGGTGGTGCTCCGCGACGAGATCGGTCCGATGCTGCTGCGGGCCGTCTGCTCCTGGGCGGGCGTACCGCTGCCGGAGAGCGAGGTCGGCCGGCGTAACGCCCAGATGCAGGCCATGATCGACGGACCGGCCGCGCTCGGACCCCGGCACTGGCGCGGGCTGCGCGGCCGCCTGCGGGCCGAACGCTGGATCGCCGACCTGGTGGAGCGGGTACGGGTCGGCACCGTGGACGCGCCCGAGGGCAGCGCGCTCGCGGTGATCGCCGAGCACCGCGACGCCGAGGGGCGGCTGCTCCCCCGCCGGGTCGCCGCCGTGGAACTGATCAACGTGCTGCGGCCCACCGTGGCCGTCGACCGGTACGTCCTGTTCGCCGCCCTGGCCCTGCACGACCATCCGGACTGGCGGGAACGGGTGCGCACCGGCGACGAGCCGACCGAGTGGTTCGTCCAGGAGGTCCGCCGCTACTACCCGTTCTTCCCGGTCGCCTTCGCCCGGGTGCGACACCCGTTCGAGTGGCAGGGGCACCACTTCCCGAAGGACCGCCGGGTGCTGCTCGACCTGTACGGCACCAACCACCACCCGGGGCTCTGGTCCGAGCCGGAGCGGTTCCGCCCGGAGCGGTTCGCCGGCTGGCGGGACGACCCGTACGGTTTCGTGCCGCAGGGCGGGGGCAGCCACCTGGCCGGCCACCGCTGCGCCGGGGAGTGGATCACCATCGAGCTGATGAAGCAGGCGGTCGGCCTGCTGACCGGGGCGATGGACTACCGGCTGCCGCCGCAGGACCTGGCCCTGGACCTGTCCCAGGTGCCGACCCTGCCGCCCAGCGGACTGGTGCTCACCGACGTCCGCCACAGCAGCTGACCCGTTTCAGGCCGCCGGGCGGGGACTCCGGCACGGGTCGGGTGCGGGGGCCGGACGCCGCGCGGTTTGTCCGGCCGGGGGCGGGGGATGTTCGGGCACCACCGTCACCGGGAGGACCCGTGCCCGACACCATCCACCGCCGCGCCGGCACCGGCCGGGAGGCCGCCACCACCGTCCGCCGCAGGCCGGCCGCCCGGCGTCGCGGGGCACGCCGGTGAGCGCCCCCGCCGGGTCCGCGCGACCGGCCCCGGCCGGGTTCCGCCCGGCCGCCGCGGCGGGCGGCCCGCCGCACCCGCCCCGGCTTCCCGTCGAGTACGTCCTGCCGCTGTGCCGGACCGACGACGACGGCCTGGACGAGCTGACCGGCTACCTGCGCACGCTGTGCCGGCTGGTCGACGTGACAGTGGTCGACGGTTCGCCGCCGCCGGTGTTCGCCCGGCACGCCGCCCGCTGGCGTGGCCTGCTGCGGCACCTGCCGCCCGACCCGGCGGTGCACGGGCTCAACGGCAAGGTGCGCGGGGTGCTGACCGGGGTGGCGGCGGCCCGGCACGAACACGTGGTGATCGCCGACGACGACGTCCGGTACGCCGGGGCGGAACTGCGGGTGGTGCACCGGTTGCTGGACACCGTCGACCTGGTCCGCCCGCAGAACTACTTCGACCCGCTGCCCTGGCACGCCTGGTGGGACACCGGCCGGACCCTGCTCAACCGGGCGTTCGGCGTCGACTGGCCGGGCACCCTGGCGGTGCGGCGCAGCACCTTCCGGGCGATGGGCGGCTACGACCCGGACGTGCTCTTCGAGAACCTGGAACTGGTCCGTACGGTGCGCGCGTACGGCGGCACCGAGGCGAGCCCCGCCTGGCTCTACGTACGCCGGCTGCCGCCGTCCACCGCGCATTTCCGGGGCCAGCGGGTCCGCCAGGCGTACGACGATCTGGCCCGACCGGCGCGGCTGCTGGTGGCGCTGGCGGTGCTGCCGGGGGTGGTGGCCGCGTCGGTGGCCCGCCGGCCGGGGCTGCTGGCCGTCGGGGCGGCCGGTGCGGTGGCGCTGGCGGAGGTCGGCCGGCGGCGGGCCGGCGGCACGGCGGTGTTCCCGGCGAGCACCGCCCTGGCCGCGCCGCTCTGGCTGCTCGAACGCGGGCTGTGCGGGTGGCTCGCGGTGGCCCGTCGGGTGGGTCGGGGCGGGGTGCGCTACGCCGGTCGGCGGGTGCGCCGCCCGGCCCACTCGGTGCGGACGCTGCGGCACCGGATGGCCCCGGTCGAGCCGGGCGAGCTGACCCGGTGGGTGCGGGCCGACCCGGCCTCCCGGGGCCGCTGACCGGACGGTCCACGGCCCGGACGCTTGTCGCGGCCGGTTGCGGGGAGGCGCCGGTCCGCCCGGTCGGGCACCTGGCGGCCGGAGTCCCTGCACAATTCGCGTTTTCCCCGCCGGACGTCGCCGGTCGGCCCAGAATGTGAGGATCGTCCGACTGTGCCGTGCAGTTGGCCCCGTGGAGGTGACAGCGATGGCCCACGCCGTACGACGATCCGCCCCGGCCGCCCCGAAGCCCCGGGTCCAGACGGTCGCCGCCGTCGTCGCGGCGGTCTTCCTGCTGCTCGGGGTCCTCGGCTTCGTCCCCGGCGTCACCACCGGCTACGACGAGTTGGCCTTCGCCGGTCACCACTCCGGGGCGAAGCTGCTCGGGGTGTTCCAGGTGTCCGTCCTGCACAACCTGCTGCACCTGCTGTTCGGGGTGGTCGGCCTGGTGCTGGCCCGCCGGCTCGGCGGCGCCCGGCTCTACCTCACCGTCGGCGGGGCGCTCTACCTGGCGCTCTGGCTGTACGGCTTCGCCGTCTCCCGGGACGCCCCGGCCAACATCGTCCCGTTCAACGGCGCGGACAGCTGGCTGCACCTGGGGCTCGGCCTCGGCATGCTCGCCGTCGGCCTGCTGCTGTCCAACGACGCCGGCACCGGCGGCCGGCTGGACGTCCCCGTCGACCGGGACTGACCCGCCACCCGGTCAGGCCGCCACCGGCAGCCGCTTGGCGAAACACACGCTGTACGGGTTGTGGACGTACTCGCCGTAGACCGGGATCGGCTGGTAGCCGCAGGAGGTGTAGAGGCCGATCGCGGCCGGCAGGTAACTGCCCGTCTCCAGGCAGAGCACCGAGTGGCCGCGTTGGAACGCCAACTCCTCCAGCGCGCTGAGCAACTGCCGGGCGATCCCCCGCCCCCGGTACGCCGGCCGGACGTACATCCGCTTCAGCTCGCCGGTCTCGGCGTCGAGGGACTGTAGGCCGCCGCAGGCCACCACCCGGCCGCCGTCGACCACGACCAGGTAGCGGATGCCGTCGTGCACCACGGTGGCCTGCCCGTCCAGCCCGCCGTCGGCCTCGCGCAGCTCCCGCTGCTGGGCGGCGACCAGCGCGTCGACCTCCGGGTCGGTGGCGGGACGGGACTCGATCAGCATCATCCCACGGTAGGACGGGTCCGTTTCACGAAGGTTTCCAGGAAACGACCCGGACCCGACCGGTACCGGGCTATTCCTCGTACCCGTCGCTGTCCTCGTCGTCGTCCGCCGGCTCCGGGGCCGGGTCCAGCTCGTCCTCCGGGCGCTGCCGGCGGGCCTTGCGGGCGGCCAGCCGCTCGGCCGCCGCAGGACGCGACGACTTCTCCTCCAGCCGGACGTCGGTGCCCCGGTTGCCGGGGACGAAGTCGACGCCCGCGTACAGGGTCGGCTGCCAGTCGAACTCCCGCTCACCGATGCGGACCAGGTCACCGGGGTTGGCGCCGGCCTTGGCCAGCTTCTCCTCCACGCCCAGCCGGGCCAACCGGTCGGCGAGGAAGCCGACCGCCTCGTCGTTGTCGAAGTTCGTCTGCCGGACCCACCGTTCGGGTCGCACGCCCCGGACCGTGAACGAGCCGTCGGCCTGCGCCTCGATGGTGAAGCCGGCGTCGTCGACGGCCTTGGGACGGATCACGACCCGGGTCGGCTCGGCCGGCGGGGCGGCCCGGCGGGCCTGGTCCACCAGCTCCGCCATGGCGTACGTCAGCTCCCTGAGCCCCTCCCGGGTGGCCGCCGAGACGTCGAACACCCGGAAACCCCGCGCTTCGAGGTCGGGGCGGACGATGTCGGCGAGGTCCTGCCCGTCCGGCACGTCGACCTTGTTGAGCGCCACCAGCCGGGGCCGGTCGGCCAGCCCGCCGTACTCGGCCAGCTCCGCCTCGATGGTGTCGATGTCGGCCAGCGGGTCCCGCCCCGGCTCCAGGGTCGCCGTGTCGACCACGTGCACCAGCACGGCGCACCGCTCGACGTGGCGGAGGAACTCCAGGCCCAGCCCCTTGCCGGTGGCCGCGCCCGGGATCAGGCCCGGGACGTCGGCGACGGTGAAGGTGTGGTTGTCCACCCGGACCACGCCCAGGTTGGGCACCAGGGTGGTGAACGGGTAGTCGGCGATCTTCGGCTTGGCGGCGGAGATCACCGAGATCAGCGACGACTTGCCCGCCGACGGGAAGCCCACCAGGCCGACGTCGGCGACGCTCTTGAGTTCCAGCACCACGTCGAGCCGGTCACCGGGCTCGCCCAGTTCGGCGAAGCCGGGTGCCTTGCGCCGGGCGTTGGCCAGCGAGGCGTTGCCCCGGCCGCCGCGCCCGCCCCGGGCCGCCTCGAAGGTGGTGCCCGCGCCGACCAGGTCGGCCAGCACGGTGCCGTCGAGGGTCTGCACGACGGTGCCGTTGGGCACCTTGATCAGCAGGTCGTGGCCGTTGGCGCCGTCCCGGTTCGACCCCGCGCCGCCCTTGCCGTTCTCGGCCTTGAGGTGCGGGCGGAAATGGAAGTCGAGCAGGGTGGTCACCTGTGGGTCGACCACCAGCGACACGCTGCCGCCGTGCCCGCCGTTGCCCCCGTCCGGGCCGCCGAAGGGCTTGAACTTCTCCCGGTGGATGGAGACACAGCCGTGCCCGCCGTCGCCGGCCTGCATGTGCAGGACGACCCGGTCAACGAACGTCGTCACGACGCCAATCCTTCCAGCGGGGTCGGCCCCCGCACCTGAGAAGAGCACCCGCGGGGCCCGCCCGGCCGGGGACGGACACCCGCCGGCGGGAGCATCCCGCACCTGAAACGGCGAAGCGGGCCGGGACCCCCAGGTCCGCGGCCCGCTTCGCCTTCGTGTTACTGCGGCACGATGCTGACGGTCTTGCGACCCCGCTTGGTGCCGAACAGGACCGAGCCGGCGGCCAGCGCGAAGAGCGTGTCGTCGCCACCACGGCCGACCAGGTCACCGGGGTGGAACTTGGTGCCGCGCTGCCGGATGAGGATCTCACCCGCGCTGACCACCTGACCACCGAAGCGCTTCACGCCGAGTCGCTGGGCCGCGGAGTCACGACCGTTACGCGAGCTGGACGCACCCTTTTTGTGAGCCATTGTCCGACGACCTACTTCCCGCTGGAGATGCCGGTCACCTTGACCTGGGTCAGCGGCTGGCGGTGACCCTGGCGCTTGTGGTAGCCGGTCTTGTTCTTGAACTTGTGGATCCGGATCTTCGGGCCCTTGGTGTGTGCGGCGATCTCGCCGGACACCGCGACCTTGGCAAGCTTCGCCGCGTCGGTCACCAGGTCGTCACCGTCGACGAGGAGCACCGCGGTGAGCTTCACCGCGTCACCGGGGGCACCGGTGAGCTTCTCGACCTCGATCACGTCGCCCTCGGCGACCTTGTACTGCTTGCCGCCGGTCTTGACGATCGCGTACATCGGAGGCGGACTCCCTGTCGTTGAGGCTGCTGGCGGTCGTTCCCATGGCAACTCGCCGGGTAGCTGTGACACCGGCAGCGCGGGCACGCGGGAACTCGGCACACCAAAGTGCGCCGCAGGAAAGAGTACGCCATCACCCGCCCGCCCCCCAAACCGGCCCCCCGGCCGGCCGGGTCCGCCGTCAACGGGCGCAGAGCTGGTCCAGCCGCTGCTGGAGCCGGTCCAGCTCGGTCTCGTCGATCGAGTCGACGTCGGTGCCGAGCCGGCCGATCTCGGTGGCCAGATCGGTGAGCAGGGTCTTCAACTGCGGATCGGTGGCCCGGCCGGACTGCTGCCGCAGCACCGTCCGCCAGGTGGTCAGCGCCGTCTCCGCCCGCTTGCGGGCGGCGTCCGCCGCCGCGCTGTCGTTCGCGCCGACCGCCGCGATCATCTTGCCCAGTTCCTCGACGTAGGTGCGCACCGCCGTGGTCGACGCCGCCTCGGCGTCGGCACACACCTGCGGCCCGTTGCCGCCGGCCGGGGAACCGCTCACCGCCGCCGACGGGACCACGGAGGCGGGGGTGGCGGCACCGGACGGCCGGCCGGAGGCCGTCGGCGCGTCGGCCCGGTCACCGGAACAGCCGACGCCGGCCAGTAGGACGGTGGTCACCACGATGGCGGCGGGCAGGCGGCGCATGTTCTTCTCCTAGCCGGGGGGTGACCGATGGTATCGCCGCACCCCGGCACGGCAGGACCCCTCCCACCGGCGGTACGCCGGGGAAGGGGTCCACTGCCGTCGGGTGCGGCTCAGCCGGTCACGGCCGGGTACGGCGACGGGCACCGCCCCGGCGGGAGCGCCGCCGGCCCGCGCCGGCCTCCCCGTCGTCGTCGCCGTCGGGGTCACCGAGCGCGTCCGGGTCGTCCGCCCCGGCGAGCCGGGCCGACTCGCCGGTCTGGGCGTCGGCCGCAGCCGGGGCGGCCGGGGTCTGCGTCTCGTACCGGGACAGGTCGTAGCCCATGGTGTCGTGGTAGCCGTTGTCGGCCGCCGGGGCGGCGACCTCGACCTCGGGGGCCTCGGTGGTCTCCACCACGGCCCGCTCCGTCGTCGCCGCCTTGCGGGCGCGCCGCCGCGCGGAGGGGGTGGTGGCGGTGGCCGGCGGCTCGGCCGCCGGGGTGGTCACCGCCGAGGCGACCGCCTTGACCCGTTCGCCCGCGCCGCCACCGGTACGCGGCTTCTCCGGCACCGGCTCGGTGTGGATCACCAGGCCCCGGCCCTTGCAGCACTCGCAGGGCTCGCTGAACGCCTCCAGCAGACCGGCGCCGATCCGCTTACGGGTCATCTGCACCAGGCCGAGCGAGGTGATCTCGGTCACCTGGTGCTTGGTCCGGTCCCGGCCCAGGCACTCGGTGAGCCGGCGCAGCACCAGCTCCCGGTTGGACTCCAGCACCATGTCGATGAAGTCGATCACCACGATGCCGCCGATGTCGCGCAGCCGCAGCTGGCGGACGATCTCCTCGGCCGCCTCCAGGTTGTTGCGGGTGACCGTCTCCTCCAGGTTGCCCCCGGAGCCGGTGTACTTGCCGGTGTTGACGTCGATGACGGTCATCGCCTCGGTGCGGTCGATCACCAGCGAGCCGCCGGAGGGCAGGAAGACCTTGCGGTCCAGCCCCTTGATGATCTGCTCGTCGATCCGGTACTCGGCGAACACGTCGGCGGTGCCGACGTACCGGCGCACCCGGTCGACCAGGTCCGGCGAGACGTGCGACAGGTACGACTCGACCATGCCGTACGACTGCTCGCCCTCGATGACCAGCTCACGGAAGTCCTCGTTGAACAGGTCCCGGACCACCCGGATGACCAGGTCGGGCTCCTCGTAGAGCAGCACCGGGGCGCCACCGGCGGTCGCCTTGGCCTGGATGTCCTCCCACTGGGCCTGCAACCGCTTGACGTCCCGGGCCAGCTCGTCCTCGCTGGCCCCCTCGGCGGCGGTCCGCACGATCACGCCCGCGCCGTCGGGGACCAGCTTCTTGAGCACGTCCCGCAGCCGCTTGCGCTCGGTGTCGGGCAGCTTGCGGCTGATCCCGGAGGCGTTGCCGTTGGGCACGTAGACCAGGTGCCGGCCGGAGAGCGCGACGTGGCTGGTCAGCCGGGCGCCCTTGTGCCCGATCGGGTCCTTGGTGACCTGGACCAGCACCGAGTCGCCGGAGCGCAGCGCCTGCTCGATCGAGCGGGAGCGCCCCTCCAGGCCGGTGCTGTCCCAGTTGACCTCACCGGCGTACAGGACGGCGTTACGACCCCGCCCGACGTCGACGAAGGCCGCCTCCATGCTGGGCAGGACGTTCTGCACCTTGCCCAGGTAGACGTTGCCGGCCATGGTGCCCGACGAGTTGCGGGTGACGTAGTGCTCGACCAGGACGCCGTCCTCCAGGACGGCGATCTGGGTACGGTCGCCCCGCTGGCGGACCGCCATCACCCGGTCGACCGCCTCCCGGCGGGCCAGGAACTCCGACTCGCTCAGGATCGGCGGACGGGTCCGGCGCTGCTCCCGGCCGTCCCGGCGACGCTGGCGCTTGGCCTCCAGCCGGGTCGAACCGGAGACGCCCTGCACCTCGTCGACGGCCTTGCGGGGCTCCCGGATCTTGACCACCGTGGGCACGCCGTCGTCGGCTCCGCCCTCGACGTCCCCGGCGCCCCGACGCCGACGCCGCCGACGACGACGGGTCAGCCCGTCCCCGTCGCCCTCGTCCTCGGCGTCGTCGCCCTCACCCTCGGTCTCGGCCTGGGCCGGTTCCTCGGTCTCGTCCTCGTCGGTCTCGTCCGCGCCGCCCTTGCCCCGGCCCCGGCCCCGGCGACCCCGGCGGCGACGGCGACGCGCGGCGGCCGACTCGTCGTCGTCCTCCTCGTCGCTCTCGTCCTCGCCGGCCTCCCCGACCTCGCCGGCCGGCTCCTCCTCGACGACCTCCACGGCCTCCACCGGCTCGGCCTCGCGGCGGCCACGGCGACGCCGCCGCCCGGTCTCGACCGGTTCCTCGACGGGCTCCTCGGCGACCGGGCCGGGCTCGACCACCCGGAAGGTGGGCGGCTCCTCCGGCTGTGGGGCCATGAACAGGACCGTCGGCGCGGCGATCGCGGCCCGCCGCCGACGGGTACGCGGCTGCGGCTCGGCCGGCTCCACCGGCTCGTCTACGGCCGGCACGGCGACGCCGGGCGACACCTCCCCGGTCCGGTTGCCGGCGGCCGGCGGCGTCGACACGGCGGCCGGCCGGTCGGCAGCGGGCTCCTCCGCCACGGGCTCCCCGGCAACGGGCTTCACGGCCTCGTCGGCGACGGTCGGCTCGGTCGGCGCAGCCGCCTCCACGGCGGGCTCCTCCTCCTCGGGAGTAGCCACCTGAGCTGCGGGAGTCTCACCCACGGTCGCCACCTCGGCGGCCGGCGGCGACGCCGGAGACTCGGCGGGCGGCTCGGTCGCCGCCGGGGCGACGGCCTTCTTCCGCCGGGTCCGGGTCACCTTCACCGGCGGGACGAGTTCCGCGCTGCCCTCCTCGACCCCGTCGACGACCACCGGCTCCTCGGCGGCCTTGGCCGGGGTGGCCTTGCGACGGCGGCGGGTGGTCTTCGGCGCGGAGTCCAGCTCACCGGCGACCGGGACGATCACCTCCGCCTGCTGTGACTCGTCGGTGGCCGACGGGGCGGTGCCGGACGCCTCGGCGGGCGCTCCCCCGGTCAGCTCCGGCTGGCTCAGCGGCGCGGCCCGCCGCCGGGTGGCCCGCCGCCGGGTCGGTGCCGCCGTGCCGTCCGTGGACGCCGCCTCCTGCGGTGGCGTGCCGTCGGTGGCGGCGGTTCCCGCGCCGGTGCCGATGGTGCTGTCGGCGGTGTCGCCGGCCGGCTGGGAACCGGTCCGTTCGCCGCCCTCGGGCTCGTTCTCGAGCATGGACGTTCTCCAGTTCTGGCGGCCCCGGGCGCGGGTGAGCGCTGCCACGCAGGATCGCCGCAAAAGTGTTTCCGCCGGGCGCGCGACGTGCGCGACCGCCGAAGTCTGCCTGCCAGAACGCCGACCGACGGTCAGCGTTCTCCGATGGCTGCCCCGTCGCGGTCCGCGTCCAACGGATCCACGATCGCGCCCTGCGCGGTCAACATGCCCTGCGCCAGCCGGATCACCCTCGGGGAGACCGGCGGCTCCAGGGCGGCCACCACGCGGAGGCCGGAAAGGACGTCATCGGGTCGTACGGACGGGGTGACCTGCCGTACGACCAGTTCGAGTATCGCACATGACGGCTCCGCTGCCCCGGAAGGCGTCTGCACCGGGGGCAGCACATCGATACGGTTCACTGCGTTCCGCGCGTCGAACGTCCGCCGGCCCTGCTTCGTCATCCGCTCGACCTGCACCTCGTCGGCGGCCACGAAGGCGGAAACCGCCCGTTGCGCCACCGCGTGGTCGACCCCGGGCAGCTCGATGCGCCAGTACGAGGCCTCGATCCGCTCCGCCAGGCTCCCCCCGGTCGCGACCACCACGTCCAGCACGTCGAGGCCGGGCGAGAGCGCCGCGTCGAGGGCGACCCGCAGCTGCTCCGGGTCCACCGCCGTCTGGAGGCCGACCTCCAGGTACTCCGCCTCGCTGGCCACACCGGTGGGGGCGGCGCTAGCGTAGGAGATCTTCGGGTGCGGGGTGAAGCCCTGGGAGAAGGCCACCGGCACCGCGGCCCGGCGCAGGGCGCGCTCGAAGGCACGGGCGAAGTCCCGGTGGGAGGTGAACCGCAACGGCCCGCGCTTGGCGTACCGGATGCGGACACGCTGGACGACCGGCGCCTGCCCGCCCTCCGGCTGTGGTTTCCTGCTGATCGTCGTACTCCTCGGTCTGGTCACCGGCCGCCGTCCCCCGTGGCGCGGGCTGCCGGTGACGATAGCCTCACGCCCGCCGCAACGGGACGGGTGGCCCGCCGTGGCGCGCCGACCCCGTCCCGTCGGTGGTCACTGCTGGGCGCCGGTGGGCACCTTCAACGCGGTCACCGGGGTGAGCGGCAGCAGCTTGCGGCCGGTGGGCCCGATCTGGATCTCGGTGTCCATCGACGGGCAGACGCCGCAGTCGAAGCACGGGGTCCACCGGCAGTCGTCCTGCTCGTACTCGCCCAGCGAGTCCTGCCAGTCCTGCCAGAGCCAGTCCTTGTCCAGGCCCGAGTCGAGGTGGTCCCAGGGGAGCACCTCCAGCTCGTCGCGCTGGCGGGTGGTGTACCAGTCCAGGTCGACGCCGAACGTCGGCAGCACCTCGGCGGCGGCGTCCACCCAGCGCTGGTAAGAGAAGTGCTCGCTCCAGCCGTCGAACCGGCCGCCGTTGCGCCACACCTCGTGGATCACCGCGCCGACCCGGCGGTCGCCCCGGCTGAGCAGGCCCTCGATCAGCGACGGCTCACCGTCGTGGTAGCGGAAGCCGATCGCCCGGCCCAGCGAGCGGTCGCTGTTGATCGCCTGCTTGAGCAGCTTGAGCCGGCCGTCGATGACCTCCGGCCGCTCCATCGACGCCCACTGGAACGGGGTGTGCGGCTTGGGCACGAACCCGCCGATCGAGACGGTGCAGCGGATGTCCTTGGAGCCGGTCGCCGCCCGCCCGGCCCGGATCACCTCGTGCGCCATGTCGGCAATCTCCAGGACGTCGGCGTCGGTCTCGGTGGGCAGGCCGCACATGAAGTACAGCTTCACCTGCCGCCAGCCGTTGGTGTACGCGGTGACCACCGTACGGATCAGGTCGTCCTTCGACACCATCTTGTTGATGACCTTGCGGATCCGCTCCGACCCGCCCTCCGGGGCGAAGGTCAGCCCGGTGCGCCGGCCGTTGCGGGACAGCTCCTGCGCCAGGTCGATGTTGAACGCGTCCACCCGGGTCGACGGCAGCGACAGCGACACGTTGGTGCCGGCGTACTGCTCGGCGAGGCCGGAGCACATGTCGCCGATCTCGGAGTGGTCGGCCGACGACAGCGACAGCAGGCCCACCTCGTGGAAGCCGGAGAACTCCAGCCCCTGCTGCACCATCTGCCCCACGGTGGTGATCGACCGCTCCCGCACCGGCCGGGTGATCATGCCGGCCTGGCAGAACCGGCAGCCCCGGGTGCACCCCCGGAAGATCTCCACCGCGTACCGCTCGTGCACCGTCTCGGCCAGCGGCACCAGCGGCTTCTTCGGGTACGGCCAGGCGTCCAGGTCCATCGTCGTGCGCTTGTGCACCCGGAACGGCACGTCCGGACGGTTCGGCACCACCCGCTGGATCCGGCCGTCGGGCAGGTAGTCCACGTCGTAGAAGCGCGGCACGTAGACGCTCTCGGTCCGGGCCAGCCGCAGCAGCAGCTCGTCCCGGCCACCCGGGGAGCCCTCCGCCTTCCACTCCCGGACGATCGTGGTGATCTCCAGGACCGCCTCCTCGCCGTCGCCGAGCACGGCGGCGTCGATGAAGTCGGCGATCGGCTCCGGGTTGAACGCGGCGTGCCCGCCGGCCACGATCACCGGGTCGGCATCGGTCCGGTCGGCCGCCAGCATCGGGATGCCGGCCAGGTCGATCGCGGTGAGCAGGTTGGTGTAGCCCAGCTCGGTGGAGAACGAGACCCCGAACACGTCGAACCGGCGCACCGAGCGGTGCGCGTCGACGGTGAACTGCGGCACGCCGTGCTCGCGCATCAGCCGCTCCAGGTCCGGCCAGACCGCGTACGTCCGCTCGGCCAGCACGTCGGGCAGCTCGTTGAGCACCTCGTACAGGATCTGCACGCCCTGGTTGGGCAGGCCCACCTCGTACGCGTCGGGGTACATCAGCGCCCACCGTACGGTCGCCGCGTCCCAGTCCTTGACCACCGCGCCCAGCTCGCCACCCACGTACTGGATGGGCTTGGTCACCTGGGGCAGCAGCGCCTCCAGCCGGGGCCACACCGACAACGTGGAGTCGTGGTGCGGCGACGCGTCGTCGGTCGGGGCCGCGGCGGGGCGCGGGGTCGTGGACGGAGCACTCATGGAGCCCAAGGGTACGCGTCCACCGGCGGACGGCTCGCCGCACCGCCGACCAGCCCGCTCCCGTCGCCCGCCCTTCCGCCCGTCCCACCGTCGCCGGTCGGCCGGGTGGCGGGGTGGCGGGGACCGCACCGGCGGGCCCCGGGCCGGCTGTGCGAGGCTTCCCGGTCGGCGGGGGGGCCGAGGGGCGGCCGATTGGTCGAGGTGGCAGCCCGGTACTAACCTCGCAACCGGTGCGAGAGGAGATTGCCGCGATGCCGGAGCCGCAGCCGGGAGTAGACCGGCCGGCCGACGGGGACGTCCCCGTCCCGGGTCGGCAGCAGGGTCCGGTGGTCGCCACCGGTCCGGCCGACCTCCCCGTACCGCCGCCCGACGGCCCCACCGACCCGGCGACGCCGGCCGGGGAGCCCGCTCCGGTTCCACCGGCCGCCCCCGCCCCGCCGGCCGGTGACGCCACCGCCCCCGCAGGGCCCGTCGACGTCCCCGCCGCGCCGGAAACCCCGGCCGACCAGGACGCCCCGGCCACGCAGGACGACCCGGTCACGCCGAGCGGCCCGACCGGACAGGACGACGCGACCGCCCCGAGCGACCCCACCGCGCAGGACGACCCGACGACGCGGGACGACCCCACCACACAGGACGACGCGACAGCGCAGAGCGACCCGGCCGGGCGGGGCGGGCCGGACGAGCAGGGCGGGCCGGCGGAGCCGCCGCAGCCCGCCGAACCGACCGCGCGGGCCGAGCAAGGCGACCCGGACGCACCGGCGGAGCCGCCCCAGCCCTCCCGGGCCGAGCAACCCGACCCGCCGGCACCCGGCAGCCCCACGGCATGGTCCGGCCTGCCGGAGCCGGGCAGCACTCCGGAGCCGACCGACCCCGGGGACCAGACCAGCCCGGCGGCCCAGACCAGCCCGGCGGCCCAGGTCAGCCCGGCAGGCCAGGTCAGCGCGGCCTGGCCCGTTCCACCGGTCGCATCCGACGGTCCGGTGGAGCCGGCGGGTCCGGCGCGGGGGGTCGTACCCGGTCCGGTCACCCCGGCCCGGGGGTCGGCCGCCGTTCCGGGCCGGATCACCCCGCCCGGCGCACCGCACCGGCCCGACGCCACCCGGATGGAGCACCCGGGCGGGCAGCCCCCCGACCCCACGCGGATCGAGCGGCACCCCGACGACACCCCGGTGACGCAGCGGCCCGACGCCACCCGGGTGGAGCACCCGGGCGGGCAGCGTCCCGACCCGACGCTGGAGGAGCCGGCGGTACCCCGGTGGAGCGGTTCCGCCGCCGTGCCCGCACCGCCGCCGCGTCGGCCCGGGTGGGGCGAGTCGGTCGAGTTCGTCCCGCTTCCGCCACCCCCGCCACCCCCGCCGGAGCTGCCCGAACACCGCACCCCGGTCGACCCGTGGGCGGGTGCCGACACCGGTGGCTGGGACGTGCACCATCCGGAGCTGGCGCCGCTGCCGTACGCCCCGCCACCACCGACCCGTCCCTACCCGGCGGCCGGCGACCAGCCGCCATCCGCCGCGGCGGCGGCCCCGCCCCACCAGCACACCCCCACCCCGCCCCACCAGCACACCCCCACCCCGCCGCAGCAGCACACGCCGACCCCGCCACGCCAGCACAGCCCGGCGGCGTCGTACCCGTCGGCGGCACCGGCCGGCCCGGCCACGCCCTCGCCGACCCGGCCGTACCCGGTCGCGCCG